>CBININ010000074.1:0-9415 GCA_966250755.1 uncultured Gammaproteobacteria bacterium
GTCGTTGACCTTGAGCTTGCTGCTCTCGAAGTTGCGCGTGCGCAGCGAGATCTTGCGGGCGGCGTAGAAGGGGTTGGTCCAGCGCAGGCCCTGGTCCTTGCTGGTGCCGACGTACTTGCCGAACAGGCTGAGCACGGCGGCCTGGTTGGGTTCGACCATGAAGAACCCGCCCATCAGCACGACGGCCACCGCCGCCACCAGCAGCGCGATGACGATCAGCGCCGGCAGGCCCGACTGGACGCCGAGGTAGACGGAATAGCCGCAGGCCGGGAAGACCAGCAGCAGGAGCAACAGCATCGGGATGCCGGGGGCAGTACGGGTCGGGGACTCTTTCATGGCGCCTCTCCTGGGTGTGGAGGAACGATATCACGGTGATATCAATTGTCAATAGCGGCCGTTGGAGGCCGCCCGGGCGGGTGGGGTGTGCCCGTCCGGACACGCGCAAGTACGTCCATGTAGCTTCTCGGCGCCGTCCCTGGCGCCGAGAGTCCGGCCGGGCAGCGCCGACCAGCCGCCCGGCGCGGCGTGCGTTGGGAGACGTCTATCCCAGTAATATCAGGGGGTTAGGGGAGGACGCGGAAGACCAGGAGGGGCGAGGGGCGTTGCTCGCTGGCGATCAGCAGGCGGCGGCCGTCGAGGGTGAAGGCGATGCCTTCGGCCTGCGGGAGCCAGGGGAAGTCGAGGCGGCCGGGCTCGGCGGCGACGGCCTGCTTCCAGTCCTGGCCCGGCTGGCGCACGTACAAGTGCACTGCGTGGTAGTTGAGCACCGCCAGCACGCGGCCGTTGGGGCTGAGGTCCGCGCCGCTGACCTGGGAACGATAGCGGCCGTAGACCGGGTTCTTGCGCAGCTGCGCCTGGTCGGGCTGGGCGATGCCGTTGAGCGTGCCGGCAAGTTGCGCGGTCTGCAGTCCCTCGGCGGGCCGCAGGGGCAGGGTGAACAATTCGGGCGGCACCCGCTTCTTGGAGATCAGCAGCACCTGGCCCGCGGCGACGTCCACCGCGGCCGCCTCGCAGTCGCGGGCGCCGTCGGGCCAGCGGAAGCTGGTGGTCCAGGCCGGCTCCAGCGTGCCGCCGTCGTGCAATTGCGCCGGCTCCTCGAACACCGCCAGTTCCAGGGTCTTGCGGATACCGCCGTTGTCGCCGGTGTCGGCGACCAGCAGGTAGTTGCGACCGTCGAGCTCGAAGCTCGCCATGTCCTCCCAGTCCACGTTGGCCACGCCCTTGACGGCGTAGCTCGCCACGCGACTGCCATCCTGGCGGATCGCCACCAGCGCGGCGGCATTGTCGCCGTCGTTGTGCGCCCACAGCAGGCCCTTGTGCGTGCGCGACGCGGCCAGGCCGCTGACCTCGTCGAGGTCGGGATCGGTCAGGGCGCCCGCGTATTCGGCCCGCGACCAGCGGCTGGCGGAGCCGTCGGTCGCCAGCAGGGCGAGCAGTAAAAGAAGGTGGCGCATCGTTGGGCAGGCAAGGTCCGAAACCCAACAATGACAGAAAGGGACGCGCGCATGAACCCTCCCGCTACAATGGGCGCTGGCCCACGCGACCCGGACCGATCCGACCCATGAGCGAGAGCGACGGCGTTTCCCTCGGCACGCCCCTGCGCGACGGCGCCACTCGCGTGCTGCTGCTGGGCTCGGGCGAGCTGGGCAAGGAAGTGGCGATCGAGCTGCAGCGCCTGGGCGTGGAAGTCATCGCCGCGGATCGCTACGACGACGCCCCGGCCATGCAGGTGGCCCACCGCTGCCACACGCTCAACATGCTCGACCCGGCGGCACTGCGCGACCTGATCGCGCACGAGAAGCCCGACCTGGTAGTGCCCGAGATCGAGGCCATCCACACCCAGACCCTGGTGGAACTGGAGCGCGACCGCGGCCAGCGGGTGGTGCCGACCGCGCGCGCCGCCCGCCTGACCATGGACCGCGAGGGCATCCGCCGGCTGGCGGCCGAGACCCTCGGCTTGCCGACGTCTCCGTATCGATTCGTGGACACCCTCGCCGAGTATCGCGAGGCGGTTTCCGCCATCGGCCTGCCCTGCGTGGTCAAGCCGGTGATGTCCTCGTCCGGGCACGGCCAGAGCACGCTGCGCAGCGCGGCGGACGTCGACGCGGCCTGGGACTACGCGCAGTCGGGCGGACGCGCGGGCCAGGGCCGGGTCATCGTCGAGGGTTTCGTCGACTTCGATTACGAAATCACGATGCTGACGGTGCGCCACCGCGACGGCACCTCGTTCTGCGACCCGGTTGGCCACCTGCAGAAGGACGGCGACTATCGCGAAAGCTGGATGCCGCAGCCGATGTCGCCGGAGGCCTTGCGCAAATCGCAGGACATCGCCCGCCGCATCACCGACGAGCTCGGGGGCTGGGGCCTGTTCGGCGTCGAACTGTTCGTCCGCGGCGACGAAGTCTGGTTCTCCGAGGTCTCGCCGCGGCCGCACGACACCGGGCTGGTGACGCTCGTCTCGCAGGACCTGAGCGAGTTCGCGCTGCATGCGCGCGCCATCCTCGGCCTGCCGATCCCGAACATCCGTTCGCACGGGCCCTCGGCCTCCTGCGCGATGCTGGCGCATGGCCGCGGCGTGCCGCGTTTCAACGGCGTCGAGCGGGCGCTGGCGCATCCCGACACGGCCATCCGGCTGTTCGGCAAGCCCTGGGTGGACGGCCACCGCCGCGTCGGCGTCACCCTGGCGCGCGGCGCCGACATCGGGCAGGCGCGCGCCATCGCACGCGAGGCCTGCGCCGCCATCCCCATCACCTTCGAGGAACGTTGAGATGTCCGACCAGCGCACCTATGCGGTCTATTTCCACGCCAACGCGATCGAGGTGCTGGGCGAGCCCTTCAAGCCCTTCCTGATGGAGGGCGCCGACAGCCCGCACGTGATCTGCAAGGAGATCGACACCGCCGGCAGCTTCTGCGAGATGACGGTGGTCCACCACGACGAGCACAACAAGCCGGTGGAGTGCGAGGTGATGGTGCCCTCGAGCATGGTCAAATTGGTGGTCGCCACCACCAGCGTGCAGGTGGATTTCGGTTTCGGCTGAGCGGATGCGGCTCAACAAGTACATCAGCGAGAGCGGCGCGACCTCGCGGCGCGGCGCGGACGCGGCGATCGCGGAAGGGCGGGTGCGTGTCAACGGCGTGGTCGCCACGCTCGGCACCCAGGTGGCCGAGGGCGACACGGTCGAACTCGATGGCCGGCCGATCGCCGCGCGCCATGAATTCACCTACATCGCGCTGAACAAGCCGGTCGGCATCACCTGCACGACCGAGCGCCACGTCGAGGGCAACATCATCGACTTCGTCAAGCACCCGCAGCGGATCTTCCCGATCGGCCGGCTCGACAAGGACAGCGAGGGACTGATCCTGCTGACCAACAACGGCGACATCGTCAACGAGTTGCTGCGGGTGGAGAACCGCCACGAGAAGGAGTACGTGGTGACGGTGGACCGGCCGATCACCGACGACTTCCTGTTCGGCATGGCGCACGGGGTCGACATCCTCGACACCCGGACATTGCCTTGCGCGGTGCGCCAGGTCGGCCGCAACGTGTTCGGCATCATCCTGACCCAGGGCCTGAACCGGCAGATCCGCCGGATGTGCGCGGCCTTCGACTACCGCGTGCGGCGGCTGCAACGCGTGCGCATCAACAACCTTCGCCTGGGAGGCCTCGCACCCGGGCAATGGCGCGACCTGACCAGCGAGGAATTGCGCGGGCTGCTGCCGCAGCGCACGCGCTGGTAGTCAGTTCGCGGCGATGTCCAGCCAGACCATGTGGTGGTCGGTGGCGCCGATCCAGTCCGCGCCGATCTCGCCGGGCTTCGGCCAGAACACGCCGCTGCGAAGGACACGCAGGCCCTGCGAGGGCAGCACGTAGTCCAGCCGCAGGTTGCCGACCTTCCGGCCGAAGTCGCCGGTGTCCTCGGCCGGATCGCCCTTGTGCGCCAGGTTCGCGCCGCCGGCCTCGCGCGCGGAGAACACCGCGCCCTCGCTGCGCGGCGCCGGGTACATGAGCACGCGCGGGTGCCGAAGCAGGGCATCCATCGGCTGGCCGGTGCTGTCGCCATCCACCGGATCCGCATTGTGGTCGCCGGCGATGACGAAGCGCTCGCCCGCCGGCAGGCCGCCGCAGCGGCCGGCGTCGTCGCACAGCCACGGCGCCTCGCTCGACAAGTACTCGGCCCAGAGCCGGATCTCGTCGCGATTGCGTACCCCGTTGCGATCCTCCGGCCCGTCGAACACCGGCGGCGTCGGGTGGTGGACGAGGAAATGCAGCAAGCCGATCGGCGTGCGCACCGGTACGTCCCAGTGCGACTTCGACGACAACCGCAGCTTCGACCAGACCGCGGGCGGGTACCAGTCCGCGCCGGTCTTCGGATCCACCGGCGAGCGTGCGCCCGGCAGGTCCTTCCACAGGAATCGCTGGAACGTTCGCACGGCATCGATGTCGATCGGATACCGCGACAGCACCAACAACCCGTACTGGCCCGGATGCAGGCCGAAGCCGTAGGCATCGTTGCCACCGCCCACCTTCCCGTTGCGGTCCAGGTCCAGGCCGCTGGGCACGCCCGTGTTCACCGGCGCGATGAAACGGTAGGGATAGGTGATCGCCTCCTGCCCGAACTGCCCGACCTCGAGGTAGCGGCGCTGGAACAGGTCGGCCGCGCGCCCGGCCTCGTCATAGTCGAACTCGTTGAGCAGCATCAGGTCGGGGCGCTGGTGCTGGATCACCGCCGCGATCCTGCGCGCGGGCTCGTCGCCGGCCTCCAGCCGCGCGACCAGGCCGCCGTCCTTCTCGTCGTAGAGCGAGCCGTTGTAGGTCGCCACCCGCAGGCTGGCGGGCGCGCTCGCCGCGGCGCCGCGCGTGGCGGCATGGCAGCCGGCCAGGGCCAGCACCAGCAGGCCCGTCGCCACGGCAAGGATCGGCAGCAGTCGCATGTTCACTCCGGGAAGGGGCGCCAGTGTTCGCCCTCGAGGAACTCGAGCGGGCGGAAGCGGCGCTTGTAGTCCATCTTCGGGTGGCCTTCCAGCCAGAACCCGAGGTAGACGTGGGCCAGCCCGAGCCGGCGCGCGTACTCCACCTGCGCCAGGATGGCGTGGGTGCCGAGGCTGCGCGCGGGCAGGTCGGGGTCGTAGAAGGTGTAGACCGCCGACAGGCTGTCGCCGAGCACGTCGGTCACTGCCACCGCGACCAGGCGTTCGCCGCCGCCGGCGACGGGAGCGTGCAACTCCAGGAAGCAGGTCGGGCTCCAGTCGCAGCGCAGGAAGGCGTCGAAGTCCGCGGGCGAGGGGTCGTCCATGCCGCCGCCGGCGTGGCGCGCGCCGACGTAGCGCCGGTAGAGCTCGAAGCTGGCCTCGTCGCGCTGCGCCGTTCGCACGCTGGTGCGCAAGTCGGCGTTGCGCGTCAGCGTGCGGCGTTGCGCGCGATTGGGGTGGAACGCGTCGACCGCAATCCGCACCGGCGTGCAGTCCTTGCAGCTGCTGCAGTTGGGTCGGTACACGTGGGCGCCGGATCGGCGGAAGCCCATCGCCAGCGCCGGCGCGTACAAACCGGGCAAGGCCGGGTCGGCGGGATCGAGCACCAGGTCGCGGGCGCTGCGTTCGGGCCAGTAGCCGCAGGCGTGCTCGACCGTCTGGAAGACCCGGATGCCGATCTTGCGGCCCATCGCCGACTCAGCCCGGCGGCCGCAGGCCGAGTCGCTGGCCCAGCCGGGTCGGCGTGCCGGTCGGTAGATCGGGCAGGGAGGCGCCGTCCTTCGGCCACAGCACGATCACCGTCGAGCCGTAGTTGAAGCGCGCCATCTCGGCGAAGCGCCCCAGGCGGATGCCGCGATCGCGGAAGTCCAGCCGCCAGGGCTTGCTCGCGTAAGCCGGGATGTTGACGCCGTTCCAGACCGTCTCCACGCCCGACACCAGCAGCGCGCCGACCATCACGATGCACATCGGTCCGCGCTCGGTCTGGAAGTGGCAGACCAGGCGCTCGTTGCGCGCGAACAGGCGCGGGATCGCCGCCACCGCCCAGGGCGCGACGCTGAACAGCCGCCCCGGTACATGCAGGGTTTCCAGCAGCGTGCCGGCCCAGGGCATGTGCACGCGGTGATAGTCGCGCGGCGACAGGTAGATGTTGGCGAACCAGCCGTCGGCGTAGGCCGCCGCCAGCGCCTTGTCGCCCAGCAGTTCGGCGGCGGTGAAGGCCTGGCCCTTGGCCTGGAAGATGCGTCCGTCGGTGATGCGCCCGACCTGGCTGATCTTGCCGTCGGCCGGCATCAGCAGCGCATCCGGGTCCGGGTCGGGCGTGCGCGCGCCGGATCGCAGCGCGCGGGTGAAGAAGGCGTTGAAGCTTTCGTAGTTGCGCGGCTCGGGGTCGGCGGCCTCGGCGACGTCGATGTCGAAGGTGCGGATGGCCGAGCGGATCAGCCAGTCCTTGAGCGGGCGCCAGCGCGAGTAGGCCACTTGCCGCGCCAGCGCCGACAGCAACCGGTGCGGCAGCAAGTACTGCATCAGCACGCCGAGGCTCACGGGTGGTCCTCCGCCAGCCGCGCCATGTCGTTGGCGATGGCCTGCCAGTCCAGCGGCGGGCCGATCAGGCCGACCTGCCGCCCTAGCGGGTCGAGCACGACCATCGTCGCCGAATGGTCCATGGTGTAGTCGCCGCCCTCGAGCGGCACCTTCATGTAGACCAGCCCCATCGCCTGGGCGAAGTTCGCCAGCGGCGCGGCCTCCGCGGTCGCCGCCCAGGTGTCGGGGTGGAAGTAGTGCGCGTACTCGCCCGTGCGTTTCGGCGTGTCGCGATCCGGATCGACCGATACGAACAGCAGGCGCGGGCGCCGTGCCTCCGGCAATGCCGCCCACTGCTTCTGCGCCCTGGCGAGGGTCGCCAGCGTGGTCGGGCAGACGTCGGGGCAGTGGGTGAAGCCCAGGAACACCAGGGTCCAGCGGCCGCGCAGCTCAGCGGGCCCGATCGGCTGGCCGTCGGCGCGCACCAGCCGCCAGGCGTCGAGGATGCGTGGCGCGGGGAAGGCGCGCACCGCCTTGAGGTCCGTCGGCATCGCCTCGGCGACCGCGGCGGCGCGCGGCGGCGCGAAGTGTCGCTGGGCGAGGAAGAGACCGGCGCCGGCGGCGATCGCCGCGCACAGCACCAGCAAGGTCGAACGCGAAGCGAAACCGCGGCGGGCGAGGGCAGGCATGCGGCAAATGATAGCCGCTCCACCGCTATACTGGGCGCCTTCCACGCCTTGCGGACCGGCATGAGCGCCGAACTCGCCACCATCATCGACTTCATCCGCTACGGCGCCAGCCGCTTCGGCGCCGCCGGGCTGAGCTTCGGCCACAGCTACGACAACGCGCTCGACGAGGCCACGCAACTGGTGCTTCACGCCTTGCACCTGCCGCACGACACTGGCCCGGCCTACGGGCAGGCGCGGTTGGTGGCGGAGGAGAAGCAGCAGATCCTGGCCCTCTTCCAGCGCCGCATCGACGAGCGCATTCCGGCCTGCTACCTGACCGGCGAGGCCTGGTTCGCGGGCCTGAGCTTCAAGTCCGATCCGCGCGCGCTGGTGCCGCGCTCGCCGATCGCTGAACTCATCGAGGCCGGCTTCGAGCCCTGGCTCGGCGGCCGCGAGGTGCATCGCGCGCTCGATTTGTGCACCGGTTCGGGCTGCATCGGTATCGCGATCGCGCACTACCACCCGCACTGGGAGGTGGACTGCGTGGACCTGTCGGACGACGCGCTGGCGCTGGCGGCCGAAAACGTCGAGCGCCTGGAGGCGCGCAATGTCCGGCTGCTAAAGTCCGACCTGTTCGGCGCGCTCGGCGGCGAGGTCTACGACCTGATCGTCAGCAACCCGCCCTACGTGACCCATGCCGAAACCGACGCGCTGCCGCCCGAATACGCGCACGAGCCGGAGATGGGCCTGCGCGCGGGCGACGACGGCCTGGACCTCGTGCTCGAGATCCTGCGCGACGCACCGGCCCACTTGTCCGCGGAAGGCCTGCTGATCTGCGAAGTCGGCGAGAGCGAGCACGCGCTGGTGGCGCTGCTGCCGGAACTGCCCTTCGCCTGGGTCGAGTTCAAGGTCGGCCAGATGGGCATCTTCGTGATCGGCCGCGACGACATCCTGGCCTGCCACGACAAGATCAAGGCCCTGGCCGATGCGCGTCGGTGAATCCTGCCTCCTGACGATGCGGCCCTTCTCAAGCCCAGCATGAGCGCCAACACCTTCGGCAAGCTGTTCGCGGTGACCACCTTCGGCGAGAGCCACGGGCCGGCGATCGGCTGCGTGGTGGACGGCTGCCCGCCCGGGCTGGAACTGTCGCCCGACGAGTTCGCGCACGACCTGCGCCGGCGCGCCACCGGCACCTCGCGCCATACCTCGCAGCGGCACGAGGCCGACGAGGTCGAGATCCTCTCCGGCGTGTACGAGGGCCGCACCACCGGCCACCCCATCGCCCTGCTGATCCGCAACACCGACGCGCGCAGCAAGGATTACGACAGGATTGCGGAACAGTTCCGCCCCGGCCACGCCGACTACACCTACTGGCACAAGTACGGCCTGCGTGATCCCCGTGGTGGTGGCAGGAGTTCCGCGCGCGAGACGACGATGCGTGTGGCCGCCGGCGTGATCGCCCGCAAGTGGCTGGCGCAGCGCCACGGAATCCACATCCGCGGGCATGTCAGCCGCATCGCGGCGCTGACGCCGCGCGGTTTCGACTGGAACGCGGTCGAGGCCAATCCGTTCTTCTGGCCGGATGCAACGCAGGTCGCGGAGATCGAGGCCTTCATGGACGGGTTGCGCAAGTCCGGCGACTCCGCCGGCGCCTGCGTGCGCGTGGTCGCCGAGGGCGTGCCGCCGGGCTGGGGCGAACCGGTCTACGGCAAGCTCGACGCCGAACTCGCCGCCGCCATGATGTCCATCAACGCGGTGAAGGGCGTGGAGATCGGCGCCGGCTTCGGCAGCGTCCTGCAGAAGGGCAGCGAGCATCGCGACGAGATGTCGCTGGCGGGCTTTGCCAGCAACCATGCCGGTGGCGTGCTCGGCGGCATCTCCAGCGGGCAGCCCGTCGAATGCACCGTCGCCTTCAAGCCGACCTCCAGCCTGCGCCTGCCGGGCCGCACGGTCGACGTCGCGGGCCACGAAGTCGAAGTCGTCACCACCGGCCGCCACGATCCCTGCGTGGGCCTGCGCGCCACCCCCATCTGCGAGGCGATGATGGCCCTGGTGCTGATGGACCAGGCCCTGCGCCACCGCGCCCAGTGCGGCGACGTCGGCGACATCACTCCCCGCATCCCCACCTGACCGCCCATCGAGAGGAAGCAAGCGACCACCATGAACACCCCCGTCACCGTCGCCGTCGTGGGCGCCACCGGCGCCGTCGGACAGGTCATGCTGTCCATCCTGCACGAGCGCGGCTTCCCGGTGAA
>CBININ010000075.1:0-9368 GCA_966250755.1 uncultured Gammaproteobacteria bacterium
ACTGGCGCAGGAAGGCGCCGCCTTGCTCGCGGGCACCGACAGTGCCTGCCAGGGCGGCGTGCCGGGCGATTCGCTGCACGAGGAGTTGCGCCTGTTGGTAGCGGCGGGCGTGCCGGCGCGCACGGCGCTGGCCGCGGCCACGTCCGAGCCTGCCCGCTATCTCGGCCAGGCCGACGCCGGGCGCATCGCCGCGGGCGCGCGCGCCGACCTGGTGCTGTTGCAGGCCAACCCGCTCGAGGACATCGGCAATACCCGGCGGATCGCGGGCGTGGTCCTCGCGGGCCGTTGGCTGAACCGCGACCGGCTCGACCGGCTGGAGACGCCGGCGTCCGGTGACTGACGGGCAAAAAAAATCCCCGCCGGCGCGAGCCGGCGGGGATCCAGGGATGACTCAGAACTTGTAGCTGGCGCCCAGAAGCCAGGTGCGGCCCCACTCGATGTGCTCGAGCGGGCGGTCCTTGGTGCCGGCGTAGGTCTTGTACACCGAGTTGGTCAGGTTGCTGCCCTGCAACAGGATGCTCAGGCCCTCGAGCGAACCGCCGAAGGTGTAGCTGACCTGCGCGTCGGTGATGTTCTCGCCTTCGACGTAGCGCAGCTTGCGGTCGGCGGCAAAGTCGCCGATCTCGCCGATGAAGTCGCTGCGGCGGCGCTGGTTGATGCGCGCTTCGAAACCATTGCGCTCGTAGTACGCGGTGACATTGTAGACGCGCTTGGACAAGCCTGGCAGTTCGATCTCGGCGTCACCCACACTCGAAGTGCTGCCCGGGTCCGGCAGGATTTTGATGTTGCTGTCGTTGAAACTGGCGTTGGCGATGAAGCCGAAGCCCTTCAGCGAGTCGGAGAACAGCTCCAGCGGGATCGAGGCTGTGAGCTCCAGGCCCTGCATCTTGCCGCCGCTGCCGTTGTACGGCGCCGAGAACAGGCCGATGTTGGTGTCGGGCTGCGGCGACGGCGGGATCTGCAACTGGTCGATGAAGGCCGAGAAATCGTACGGTCGCGACTGCGTGAACACGTAGGTGCGCAGGTTCTTGTAGAAGTACGCCGCCGCCACGTAGCCCTTGGTGCCGCCGAAATACTTTTCGAAGCTCAGGTCGAAGGCGTCGGCCTTCCAGGGATCGAGCTTCGGGTTGCCGCCGCTGCCGCCCGGATCGAAGGTGGTGTTGCTGACGCCGAACTCCAGCGAGGAACGCAGCTGGTCCATGCGCGGACGCGCGACCTGGCGGGCCAGGGCGACGCGCAGGATCTTGTCGTCGGCAAGGTTGAAGGCCAGGTTCATGCTCGGCAGGATGTCGGTGTAGGTCTTGCCGTCGGTGAACGGGATCCGGTTCTGGCCGGCGGGCTGCGAGCCGTCCCAGTAGAAGGAGTCGGAAGACTGGTCGACGTGTTGCACCTGCACGCCGATGTTGCCCCGTACCGGGGTGTCGCCCCAGTCGGTGTCGATGTTCGCCTTCAGCCATGCGCTGGTGATCTTCTCTTCGACCGTCCAGGTCTTGGCGACAAGGTAGTTGAGGTCGTCGGTCGGGTTGAAGGTCATGAACTGCGCGACGACCGCCGGCACGTCCCAGGACGGGATCATGCCCACGCCGGCGAAGCCCAGGTCCACCAGGCCGTACTGGTACTGCGAGGGGATGGCGGTGACGCCCTGCGCGCCGAGGTTGATGCCGCCTTCGGGCTGGTGCTTGTTCTTCTCGCGGTCGGCGTAGTTGATGCCGAAATCGATGCTGCTGAAGGTGTCGCCCTCCAGCGGCAGGTTGCCGGCGAGCTTGTAGCTCATCAGCTCGTCGTCGACCTGCGGAGTCTTTCCGTAGCCGGAACCGTAGATCGTGTTGGCCAGGAACAGTGTTGCCGGGTCGGAGTAGTCGAAGCCCGGGTTGATCTGCGAGAAGCCGCCGGAGGACAGCTGCAGGTCCAGGGTATCGAGCTGGGGGGCAGGCTGGCGCTGCAGGTTGTTCTCGAGGTTGACCTCGTCGCGGGTGGACTTCGACCAGCTGATGTCGGCGTTGAAGGCGACCTGACCGACGTTGAACAGGGCGTTCCAGCCCACCGCGGTGATCTCGTCCTCGCGCTTGTTGTACATGCCGCGCACCAGCGGATACACGCCGGAGACGGCGCCGCCGGTGAAGGTGCCGTTGTCGTTGACCTGCGGGTTGGTGATCAGCAGGCCCGGCGAGTAGCCGCCGTTGTAGCCGCCGATGTGGACTTCGAACTGGTTGGCGGTGTCTTCCTGCGTCGCGCGCGAATGGAACACGTCGATCGTGCTCTCCCAGGCGTCGGACGGACGGAATTGCAGGGTGGCCATCACGCCGTCGCGCTTGGTGTAGCCGGTGCGGCGCAAGGCCTTGATGCCGTCGGAGTACCAGGTACCCGCCGGCACGTTCGGGCGCCAGCCCGTGCCGATCGGCTGCCAGGGCTCGTACAGGCCCACCTGGTTTTCCTGCACCGGCGTGTCGGAATGCGAGTAGCCGATCGCGAAGCCGACCGTGCGATCCGAGTTCTGGGTGATCCAGCTGGCGTTGAAGCGGTTGCCGTTGGCGTCCGAGTCCGCGGCCGAGCCCAGCGAGTTGTGGGTGATGCGGCCGCTGACGGCGACCACGTCGGTTTCGAAGTTCAGCGGACGCACGGTCATCATGTTGAGCGTGCCCGACAGGCCCTGGCCGACCAGGCCGGCGTCCGGGGTCTTGTAGATGGTCACGCCGGCCATCAGCTCGGACGGGTACTGGTCGTACTCGACGCTGCGGTTGTCACCGGTGCTGACCAGTTCGCGGCCGTTGAGCAGCGAGGTCGAGAAGTCGGGGGACAGGCCGCGGACGCTGATCACCTGGGCGCGTCCGGCGACGCGCTGGGCCGACAGGCCCGGCAGCCGCGCCAGCGACTCGGCGATGCTCACGTCGGGCAGCTTGCCGATGTCCTCGGCGGAGATCGCCTCGACGATGGAGGTCGAGTTCTGCTTGACGTCGATCGCCTTCTCGATGCCCACGCGGATGCCGGTGACCTTGACCGACTCGAGCTGCTTGGGCTCCTCGGCCCTGCGCTTGGCGGCCGCGGCCTTTTCGGCGTCGGTCTGCGGGGCGGGGTCGGTGGCCGCGTCCTGGGCGAAGGCGCCCTGCGAGGCCAGCAGGATGGCCGCGCCGCAGGCCAGGGCCAGCGGATGGCGGGACAGGCGGATGGCGCGGTCGCGCCGGGTGACGGTGTTGCCCACGAAGCATCTCCCCGAAAGTCTGGTTGGATCGGTCCCCGGGCGCGTGCCACGGGTGAATTAGAGCGGCTGCTCGACCGGCACTCTGTACTAAAACTAGATATGTTGTCAAACCGTTTGTCCGGGCTGGCAAACCCCTGAATTCCAGCCGTTTTCCCGGGAAAGTGTTAAGGCCGCTTCTTCACGCCGACGGGGGTCTTCCTCCCCCGATGTAGTTAAACTACCCTGTAACCCGCTGAAACCGCTGGGGAGTGGCATGGCCGCAGAGCGTGGGAAGGGTGCCGACAAGGCCGGCAGGCGCCGGCCGGGCCGCTGGGCCTGGGCGGGGCTGCTCGCCGCCGGGCTGGCCGCGGCCGCGGAACCGGCGCCGGGCCCGCTGCATGTCCCGTCTCCCGACTGGCGCGACCAGGTCATCTACTTCGTCATGACCGATCGCTTCGCCGATGGCGATGCGTCCAACAACGACCAGCACGCCGGCGAATTCGACCCGCGCGATGGCGGACGCTACAACGGTGGCGACCTGCGCGGCCTCGCGCAACGGCTCGACTACATCCAGGGGCTGGGCGCGACCACGGTATGGGTCACGCCGCCGGTGGCCAACCGCTGGTGGGACGAGGCCGCGCACCACGGTGGCTACCACGGCTACTGGGCCTCCGACTTCGGCGCGGTGGACAAGCACCTGGGCACGCTCGACGACTACCGCGACCTGTCGAAGCGATTGCACGGCCGGGGCATGTACCTGGTGCAGGACATCGTGCTCAACCACGTCGGCAACTGGTTCGAGTACTCCGGCGGCTGGGATCCGGCCGACCCGACGGCGCAGTACAGTCGCGTACGCGACAGCCAGGGCCAGACCGGGCCGACGCAGTGGCCGTTCTCGCTCAACGATCCGCGCGACCCGAAGCAGCGTGCCGCCGGCATCTACCACTGGACGCCCGGCATCAGCGATTACCGCGACCCGCGCCAGGTGTTCGAGCACCAGCTGGCCGGCCTGGACGACCTCGACACCGAGAATCCGGTCGTGCGGCGCGCGCTGCGGCGCAGCTACGGCGACTGGATCCGTGAGGCCGGCGTGGACGGCTTCCGCGTGGACACCATCCTGTACGTGCCGCCGGCCTCGGTGGACGAATTCCTGCACGCCGACGACCCGGCCGCGCCCGGCATCGAGCAGGTTGCCCGCAGCACCGGACGCGAGCAGTTCATCAGCTTCGGCGAGGGCTTCGCCATCGACAAGCCGGGCGAGGATGCGGAGGCACGGCGCATCGAAGCCTACGCGACCGGCTCGGACGGGCCGATCCTCACCAGCGTCATCAACTTCCCGCTGTACGGATCGCTGGGCGACGTGTTCGCGCGCGGCCGGCCGACGGCCGAACTCGGCCAACGCATCGCATCGATGATGCGCGTGCACGCGCGCCCCCACCTGATGCCGAGCTTCGTGGACAACCACGATGTGGATCGCTTCCTCGGCGGCGGCGACGTTGCTGGCCTGCAGCAGGCGCTGCTGGCGATCCTGACCTTGCCGGGCATCCCGACGATCTATTACGGCACCGAGCAGGGCTTCACCGTGCCGCGCGCCGCCATGTTCGCGGCCGGCAGCGATTCCGGCGGCCGCGACCGTTACGACATGAATGCGCCGCTCTACCGCTACCTGCAGCGCGCGATCGCGTTGCGGCGCGGGCATCGCGTGTTCTCGCGCGGTGAGCCGACGGTGCTGCGCGCCAACGGCGCCGGCCCCGGCGGTATCGCCTGGCGGATGCGCGACGGCGCCGACGCCGCGCTGGTCGCGATGAACACCGCCACGCACCCGGTTCTGCTCGATGGCCTGGACACCGGGCTGGCGCCCGGGACGCGCCTGCGCGCCGCCTTCGCGATCGACGGCGACGCCCCGGACCTGGTGGTGGATCCGGCAGGACGGGTGGACCTGGTGCTGCCGCCGCGGGCCGGCCTGGCCTGGCTCGCGGAGGCCACGGCATCCGCGACCGCACCGTCGTCGCCGAGCACGACCGTGCCGAGGCCAACGATCGCGTCCTTCCCGGGGGGCGTCCTGCACGACGACGTCGTGGTGGGCGGCCTCGCCCCCGGCGCGCGCGAAATCCGGGTCGTGGTCGATGGGCAGCTCGACGATGCGATACGCGCACCGGTGGACGCCGAAGGCCGCTGGGCCGCGAAGCTCGACACCTCCGCGATGATCGATCCGTCGGTCGCGCATCGGCTGGTCGCCTGGGACCCCGGAAACGCGCGTGCGTCGGCGCCGCGCGATTTCCGCGTCGAACGCGAGTGGCGGACGCTCGCGCGCGTCGACGATCCGGCGGGTGACGACCGCGGACCGGCGGGTCGCTACACGCTGCCGACCGACCCCAGCTGGAACGCACCCACCACCGACCTGCGTGCGCTGGCCGTGGAAGGCTCGGGCGGCGCTTTGCGATTGACCCTGCACATGGGCGCGCTCAGTCGTAGCTGGAACCCGCCCAACGGCTTCGACCATGTCGCCTTCTCGGTGTTCATCGAGTTGCCCGACACGCCGGGGGGTGCGACGGCGATGCCGCAGCAACGCGCGCGCCTGCCCGAGGGCATGCGCTGGCACCGGCGCCTGCGCGCGCACGGCTGGTCGAACGCGTTGTTCGCGGACGAGGGCGCGAGTGAGACCGCCGACGGACGCAGCCTGGCGCCGGCCGCGCGGATCGAAACCGATCCGGACGCCGCCACCGTGCGCTTCACCCTGTCGCCGGCGGTGCTGGGGCATCGGCGCGATCTTTCCGGTGCGCGCGTCTACGTCACCACCTGGGACTACGACGGCGGCTTCCGCAAACTCGAGGCCCACGCATCCGGCGGCAGCTTCGGCGGCGGCGCGGCGGGCGATCCGCTGGTGCTGGACGCCTCGCCCGTGGTCGTGCTGCCGTGAACGCCGGCGCTCGCGTAGACTCCCTGCACCAGGGGAGATCCATGCCGCACCGCAATTTCGACAGCCCGCGCCTGCTCGCCGACATCGGCGGCACCTACGCCCGCTTCGCCCTCGAGGTCGCGCCCGGCCGTTTCGAGCACAAGCTGTCCATGCGCTGCGCCGAGCACGAGGATTTCCACGCGGCGATGACGGCCTACCTGGCCACGCTGGACCCGCGCCGCATCCGCAACGCTGCCGTCGCCATCGCCAACCCGGTGGCCGGCGATCGCGTGCGCATGACCAACTACCACTGGCAGTTCAGCATCGAGGAGATGCGCGAGCGGCTGGACTTCGACAACCTCGTGGTGGTCAACGACTTCACCGCGCTGGCGATGGCGCTGCCGAGCCTGTTGCCGCACCAGCGCCGCCAGGTCGGCGGCGGTGTGGCGCAGCCGCGCAGCGTGCACGGCCTGATCGGCGCCGGCAGCGGCCTGGGCGTGTCCGGCCTGATCCCCGCGGGCAATGGCTGGATCGCGCTCGGCACCGAGGGCGGCCACACCAGCTTCTCGCCGCGCGACGCGCGCGAGATCCACATCCTGGAATACGGCTGGAAGCACTTCCCGCACATCAGCTTCGAGCGCGTGCTGTCGGGACCGGGCATCGAACTGATCTATCGCGCGCTGGCCGACCGCGCGGGAAGGAAGGTGGAGCCGCTGAGCGCTCCCGAGGTCACCCGCCGCGCGATCGCCGGCAGCGACCCGCTGGCGGTGGAGACGATCGATGCCTTCTGCGCGATATTGGGTACGGCGGCTGCGAACCTGGCGGTGACGCAGGGTGCCTTCGGCGGCATCTACATCGGCGGCGGCATCGTGCCGCGGCTGGGCGAGTACTTCGACCGCTCCGGGTTCCGCGCGCGCTTCGAGGACAAGGGCCGCTTCAGTGACTACATGAAGGGCATCCCGACCTTCGTGGTCACCGCGGAGGACGCGACCTTCCTCGGCGCCTCGACCATCCTGTCGGCGCAGCTGGGCGCGCTGGAGTCGAACGAGGCGGCGACCATCCTCAACCAGATCCGCCGCGCGCGGCCCTCGCTGTCGCCGGCCGAGCAGCGCGTGGCCGACTACGTGCTCTCGCACGCGCGCTCGGCGCTGAACGATCCGATCGCCAAGCTGGCAAGATCCGCCGACGTCAGCCAGCCGACGGTGATCCGCTTCTGCCGCTCGCTCGGCTGCAAGGGCCTGTCGGACTTCAAGCTGCGGCTCGCCTCCGGCCTCACCGGCACCATGCCGGTGACGCACACCCAGGTGACCGGCGAGGACAGCAGCCTGGAAGTCGGCGACAAGGTGCTGGGCAACACGGCGTCGGCGATCCTGCAGGTGCGCGACCACCTCAACCGCGAGACCATCGACCAGGCGGTGCGCCTGATCAACGATGCCGAGCGCGTCGAGTTCTACGCGGTCGGGCATTTCGGATCGGTGGCGGACGATGCGCAGTTCAAGTTGCTGCGCATGGGCCTGTCGGCCGCGGCCTACACCACGCCGCGCCTGCAGAACCTCGCGGCCAACCTGCTCAAGCCGGGCGTGGTGGCCGTGGTGATCAGCGGCAGCGGCCGGGTGGACGAGTTGCTGGAGGTGGTGGACCGCGCGCATGCCAACGGCGCGGTGGTGGTGGCCATCACCGCCAGCCAGTCGCCGCTGGCGCGCAAGGCCGACGTCGCGCTGATCGTCGACCATGTCGAGGACGTGGCCACCCAGGTGCCGATGATCAGCCGCATCCTGCACCTGTTGATGATCGACATCCTGGTGGTGGGCATCTCCCTGCAGCGGGGCGAAGCGCGATTGCCGCATCTGGGCTCGGCCGAGACCCAAGCCCTGGACGAAGGCCAGCCGGAGCCGGCCAAGCCGGGCGCGAAGGCCAGCGGGCTGGGGGTCAGCTCGGCCGGGGCCCTGGCCGACCTGACGTCGCACTCTCGGTCGCGCTGACCCCCGGACCATGGCATCTTTACACCGTCTTTACATTCCCGTCTGAAAACGGTTACATTCGGGCCGGATGTCGCCGGAGGGGGCGCAACCGCCGTGAACGTGACCATCAAGGATGTCGCACGTGTCGCCAAGGTCTCGGTGGCCACGGTGTCGCGCGCCCTCAATGGGCACGACAACGTCACCGACGCCGTCCGCCGCGCCGTCATCCAGGCGGCCGCGGATCTTCGCTACACCCCGCATGCGGCCGCCCGCAGCCTGAGCAGCCGCAAGACCCACACCATCGGCGTCGTGTTGCCCGACCTCTACGGTGAGTTCTTCTCCGAGCTGGTGCGCGGCATCGACCAGGTCGCCCGCGAGCGCGGCCAGTACCTGCTGGTCTCCAGCTACCACGGCCACCCGGAAGAGCAGGGCGCCGCCCTGCGCGCGATGCGCGGCCGCGTGGACGGGCTGCTGGTGATGTCGCCCTACGTGGACGACTCCGGCCACCTCACCGGCAACCTCGACCCCTCGCTGCCGGTGGTGATGATCAACACCCACCTGCCGGATGCCGGTTTCGTGTCCCTGCGCGTGGACAACCACGGCGCGGCGCTGCGGATGGTCGAGCACCTCGCCGCACAGGGCTGCAAGCGCATCGCCTTCATCGGCGGGCCGGCCGACAACTTCGATGCGCGCGAGCGCCTGCGCGGATACCGCGACGCGCTCGCGCGGCTGCGGCCCGGCACCGAGCCGATGGAATTCGCCGGTGATTTCGGCGAGGCCTCGGGCCACGCGGCCGGCGAGGCTATCGCCGCGCTGCCCGCCGCGCGGCGGCCCGACGGCGTCTTCGCCGCCAACGACATGATGGCGCTGGGCTGCCTGTTCGCCTTCAACCAGGCCGGCATCCGCGTGCCGGCCGACATCGCGCTCGCCGGCTTCGACGACATCCCGCTCGCGCGCTACGTGCATCCGCCACTGACCACCATGCGCGTGGACATCAGCGAGCTTGGCGCCCGCGCGCTCCGCGCGTTGCTCGATGCCGGCGTGTCGGCGCCGGAGCGCGAGCAATTCGAGCCGCAATTGATCGTCCGCGATTCCACCGGCGCGTCCCCCCAGGGGGACACGTCCTGAGCCCCGGGTCCGTTTTAACCGCCAAGCCGTGTAACCGATTCCAACAAGACCAGACACCCCGGGAGGGGACCACGATGAACCAGATTTCCAAGCCCCAGCGTCCGCGCCCCCGCCTGCTCGCCGTCGCCCTTGCCAGTTGCCTGGCCGTGGCGGCCCCCGCGGCGTTCGCCCAAAGCACCGCGGCGACGCTGCGCGGCACCGT
>CBININ010000076.1:0-9351 GCA_966250755.1 uncultured Gammaproteobacteria bacterium
TGGGGCGAGGAACTGCCGGACTCCGACTCGCTGCGCGTGCACATCCACGGCCTGCGCGCCGCCGTGGACAAGCCCTTCGACAAGGCCCTGATCCAGACCCGCCACGGAATCGGCTATCGCATCGCGGACAGCGAACCTGCGTGAGGGTAGCCCGCTGAGCGAGACCGTTCCCGCCGCCCCCGCGCATTTCCGGCGCCGGCTGCGCAGCCGAATCATCGTTTCCTTCCTGTTGCTGGGCTTCGGCCTGACGGCGCTGTTTGCCGTCGCGACGGTGGCGCTACGCAACCGGCTGGAAGGCTCGCTGGTGGACGGCTGGCTGCAGACCGAGGCCACCAACTTCATGGACTTCAAGCGCGTCCATCCGGAGCCGAACGCGCCTTTCACGTTCACCTACCGGCAGGTCGAGGGCTTCGCCTACCGACCGACCAGCCCGCAGATCCCCGAGCAATGGCGCGACCTGCCGCGCGGCGTGCACGACCTGCGCGAGACCGACGAGCAGGGCCACGTGCGCGAGTACAAGCTGGCCGTGCAGCGTGCGCCGGACATGGTCACCTTCATGAAGTACGACTACTCGCAGCAGGCGCTGACCCAGCGCCAGATGCTGTACGCGCTGGTGGCGGCGGTGCTGGTGTTCACCGGGCTGGCGCTGGCGATCGGCTGGTGGTCGTCGCGGCGGGTGATCAGTCCGCTCACTGAACTGGCCCAGCGCGTCGGCGGCCTGGCGAACCGCTCGAACCCCGAGAAGCTCGCGCCGCACTTCGCCCGCGACGAAGTCGGCGAGCTGGCGCTGGCGCTGGACGACTACGCCGACCGCATGACCGCGCTGGTGCGCCGCGACCGCGAGTTCAATGCCGACGTGAGCCACGAACTGCGCACCCCGCTGGCGGTGATCCGGGGCGCGGTCGAACTGCTGCTCGCCAACCCCGACCTGAGCGACAAGCAGCGCCAGCGCCTGGGCCGGATCGAGCGCGCGACCCTGCAGTGCACCGACCTGACCACGGCGCTGCTCATGCTGTCGCGCAGCGAGCGCGGTACCGGCAGCACCCACCTGTACAAGCTCTGCCAGCAACTGGCCGAGGCCAATCGCGCGCAGCTGGGCCAGCGACCGATCGAAATCATCGTGGAAGGCCGCACCGACGTGATGGTGGACGCGCCGGAGTCGGTGGTGGCGGTGGCGCTGGGCAACCTGATCGGCAATGCCTGCAAGTACACCAGCGAGGGCGAGGTGCGCATCACCGTGGCGCCCGATTGCGTGCGGATCGAGGACACGGGGGCGGGCCTGACCGAGGAGGACGCGAAGCGCCTGTTCGAGCGCGGCTACCGTGGGTCGGGTGCGGATGGCACCAGCGGGGGCGGCATCGGCCTGTCCATCGTTCGCCGCCTCTGCGACCTCTACCACTGGGAGGTAAGCGTCGCACCGCGCCCCGAGCGCGGCGCCGTCGCCGTTCTGCGCTTCGGGGCATGAGTCGAACGCGTGGCGGTGGGGATGGGCGTGGGTGGGGTTAGCCCTGATCGCGACGGCGTAAGCCGCTCCTGCCAACTCAGTCGCGACCGGGCGGCCATCCATGGCCGCCCTTCCGTGCGAACCCCACCCTCGCCCAGCCCCACCGCCACGCGTTCGCGTCCGTAGCGCGCAGAACGGCGACGGTGCCGCACTCGCTGCGCATCGCGCGGCATTGGGAAAGTTGGATTGCACGGGCATCAGCTGGCTGCGGGCAAACGCTTTTCCATCCCACTGATGAAACCGGGCTCTTCCCGGCGTCCGCGTCTGCGGCCGGGGGTAGGCTGGAATACGCCCCAACCGCACCCAGACGCTGGGTGGTGTGGCGAGGGGGCGGTTCGCACAGAAGGGCGGCCATGGATGGCCGCCCGGTCGCGACTGAGTTGGCAGGAGCGGTGTACGCCGTCGCGATCAGGGCGAACCGCCCCCTCGCCACGCCGCCCAGCGTCAGGCCCGAGTCTGGGCCGTGATTATTCCAGCCAACCCGCAGGCGCCGGCGTCGTGCCCTTGAAGAGGCCGAAGAAGAGTTCCTGCATGCGCAGCGTCACCGGGCCGGCCTTGCCGGCGCCGACCTGCCGGCCGTCCACCGAACGGATCGGCGTGATCTCCGCCGCGGTGCCGCACATGAAGAGCTCATCGCACAGGTACAGGTATTCGCGCGGGATGTCGCGCTCGACCACCTCGATGCCGTTGGCCTTGGCCAGGGTGATGATGGTGTTGCGGGTGATGCCGTTGAGCAGGGCGGCGCTGACCGGCGTGGTGTGCAGGGCGCCGTCGAAGACCAGGAACAGGTTCTCGCCCGCGCCTTCCGACAGCAGGCCCGTGGAGGCGAGCGCAATGCCTTCGCCGAAACCGAGACGGCGTGCCTCGCGGGCGATCAGCGTGCCGGAGAGGTAGTTGCCGCCAGCCTTCGCGCCCGCGGGAATCGTGTTCGGCGCGAAGCGCTGCCAGCTCGAGACGCAGGCGTCGATGCCGTTCTCCAGCACGCCGGCGCCGAGGTACGGGCCCATCTCCCAGGTGGCGATCGCCACGTCGATCGGGGTTTCGGCGGACAGGCCGAAACCGCCGAGGCCGCGATACGCCACCGGACGCAGGTAGGCCTTGCCGAGCTTGTTGGCCAGCAGGGTGTCGCGGCAGGCCTGGGTCAGCTGCTCGAGCGTGTACGGGATCTGCATCTCGTAGATCTTGGCCGACGCGTACAGGCGCTTGAGGTGGTCGGTGAGGCGGAAGATCTTCGGGCCGTTCGGCGTCTCGTAGGCGCGGATGCCTTCGAACACCGAGGAGCCGTAATGCAGCGCATGCGCCATCACGTGGACGGTCGCATCCTTCCAGTGCTTGACCTCGCCGTTGTGCCAGATGAAGTCGGGGTAGGTCATGGCCATGGGCGAGGGGCTCCGGGGAAAACCGGCATTTTACCCGAGCCCGCCGCCGCCCGCCCTAGAACTGCAGCCACCAGCACCCGGCATTGCTGCGCAGATGGAACCAGGTGGTCTGGGTGTCGATGGCGTCGTTGTCGCGCAACTGGTCCACGCGCAACAGGTCGAAGCTGCGGCGCGCCGGCGCGGGAGGCGGCTGCACGGCCTGCGAAGGCGGAGGCGCCATGGCGGATGCCGCCGAGGGCCCGCGCGGGAACCATGCCGGCCCCGGCGCCCGAGCCGAGGCCATCGGCGATTCCAGCGCCGCACGGTCCTGGCTGCTGCTCAATTGCACGTCCACCAGGGGATGTTCGGCAAAACGCGCCAGCCGCTCGATCAGCTGGTAGCCCTCGGCATTGCCCATCTCGGACCAGTGGTAGAACTCGGCGAAGCGGTTCGGGTCGCGCGCCTCCAGCGCCATCCGCACGCCCTCCAGCAGGTCGCCTTGCGTGCGTGCACAAGTGCGCACGCGCACCAGCGCCGAGGCGGCGGGCGCGGCGGCCTGTGGCGCCGGCGGCTCGCCCGCGGGCAGGCCGTCGGGCGCGGCTTCCATCAGGTCGCAGCGGCGGTCGGTGAACACCGAACTGCCGTCGGCCCGAAGGCAGCGGCGCATGCCGGGCGGAGCCGAATCGGGGAGGGCGGACGCCGGGGGGCGGGAGACGGCCGGCGAAGGCGGCAGCGGCGGCAGCGCGCGCACCGTTGCGGTCGTCACATCGGGCGCCGCCGGCGCAGGCGGGTTGGTCGCCGCCGCGGCCGAGGCCACCAGCACCGCGCCGCCCACCAGCAAGAACGCGCTCGATCGCTTCACAACCTCGCCAGCACCGCTTCCGTCGGCCTACTCAGATTCAAGGTGTAGAAGTGAAGTTCCGGGACGCCGGCATCGACCAGGCGGCGGCACATGCCGGCCACCAGGTCGGCGGCGAAGTCGCGGATGGCGTCGGCGTCGTCGCCGAGGGCGGCCATGCGCTTGCCGATCCAGCGGGGGATTTCCGCGCCGCAGGCCTCGCTGAAGCGGCGCAGCTGGCTGAAGTTGGAGATCGGCATGATGCCCGGGATGATCGGCGCGGTGATGCCCAGCCGCCGCGCATCGTCGACGAAACGGAAATACCCGTCGGCGTTGTAGAAGTACTGGGTGATCGCCGAATGCGCGCCGGCGTCCATCTTGGCCTTGAAGTGCTTCAAGTCGGCCAGGGCGTCCTCGGCCTGCGGGTGCGTCTCCGGGTAGCAGCCGACCTCGATGCGGAAGTGCTCGCCGTGTTCCTCGCGGATGAAGCGCACCAGGTCGGTGGCGAAGCGGAAATCGCCCATCCGCGCCATGCCCGAAGGCAGGTCGCCGCGCAGCGCGACGATGCGGTCGCAGCCGAGCGCGCGGTAGAGCTGCAGCAGGTGGGCGATCTCCTCGCGGGTGCCGCCCATGCAGCTCACGTGCGGCACGCCGTTCAGGCCGTGGGTCTGGCGCAGTTCGCGCACCGTCTCCGGCGTATAGCTCAGGGTCGAGCCGCCGGCGCCGAAGGTCACCGACACGAATTCCGGCGCGTGCGCCTTCAGGCGCTTGACGGTGCGGGTGAGCTGGGCGCGCTGCTCGTCGGTCTTGGGCGGGTAGAACTCGAAGCTGATGGGCGTGGCGGGCATCGGGCGGGTCGGCGGCGGGCGAGCGGCTACTATAGCCCGGCCTTTCCTGCGCCATGACCCGCGCCATGCCTCGTGCCCACTCGATCGTCCTCACCGATTTCGCCCGCCCGCGGCTGTTCCCGGCCGACGGGCGCCGCACCGCCATCCAGGGCTGCACCGCGGCTGAATTCGAGGCGCGGCTCAATGCCGAACCGCCCGAGCGCGTGCTGGACGGCTACGCGCCCTTCTGCAGGCTGCACGTGCATCGCAACTGGACGCCCACGCGCTGCTCGGCGATTGCGATCACGGACGAAAACCGCCATCGACTGCGCAGCGCCTACGAGGCCCGCAACAGCGCCGAGCTGCCCGTGCTGGTGCGCTGGTTCGAGGGCCTCGAGCCGCCGGTCGCGAACTACCTGGTGCCCATCCTCTACAGCGCCGAGCAACTGGCGAAGGAAGGCTCGCCGATCGAAGCCGACTGGGGCATCGTCGGCTGCCTGTACACGCTCGAGCCCGCCGAAATCCCCATGGTGCCCATCACCATGATGCGCAACGCGCTAGGCGTGGAGGAGGGCGGCTCCGGCGTGCCGCTGGACCGCGAGGCCTATCGCCGCAGCGTCGAGTTCTGGAGCATGCACGCCAACTGGCGCTAGCACGTGGCGCGCCGCACTTGCGGCAGGACGTCAGGGCGGGAGGGGATACTCGCGCAGCAAGGCCTCGAATTCCGGCGTGCCGCGCAGCGCGTCCCACTCCGGATCCATGCGCAGCCGGCGCGCCGACAGAAAAGTGCCCGCCGGCAAGGCCATCAGCGAACGCAGGTACTCGACGGCCTCGGCGCGGCGCCCGGCGCGCAGGTGCACCTGGGCCAGCGTCAGCAGGCTCGCGGGCCCTTCGACGGCATTGTTGGCGGGCGACTGCAGCGCCAGTGCGCGCTCGGCAGCCCGCATGGCCAGGTCGTGCTCGCCCGACAGCGACAGCGCGCGGGCCAGCTGGCGCTGGTACGGCGCGTCCTGCGGACTGGCGTTGGCGCGGTCCTCCAGCACCGCGCGCGCCTGCCTCGCCGACGCGCGCGCGGCCTCGCCCTCGCCCTGCGCCGCTTGCACGCGCGCCAGGGCGAGCAGGCGGGTAGGATCGGTGGCCGCCGCGCCCTGGGCCAGGGCCAGGACGCGCCGCGCCGCGGCGAAATCGCGCGCCAGCCATTCCAGTTCCCACCACAGTTCCGCCAGCGCCGCCGACTGCGCCGGGGTCGTCGGCGCCCGCCGCAGGCTTGCGCGCGCCGCGGCGAAGTCGCCGTCGCCGTCCAGTTGCGAGCGCACCAGCAGCGACAGCGACCACAGGTCCGCG
This sequence comes from uncultured Gammaproteobacteria bacterium, assembly GCA_966250755.1. Taxonomy (GTDB): domain Bacteria; phylum Pseudomonadota; class Gammaproteobacteria; order Xanthomonadales; family Xanthomonadaceae; genus Arenimonas. The sequence continues at coordinate 5,872 of CBININ010000076.1, forward strand.
GGATCGCGCGCGACCAGCGTGCCGGCCAGCTTGCGCGCGGCCGCGTAATCGCGACCGCTCAGCAGCAGGGCCGCCTGCCAGTTGGCCGGGAAGGCGGACTGCGGATCGAGCCGGATGGCGTGTGCGAACACGCGCGCGGCCTCGTCGCGTTGGCCGGCATAGGCCAGCATGATCGCCAGGCCGGTCTGGGCCGACAGCTCCGAAGGCCGCAGGCGCACCGCCTCGCGCCCGTGCGCGATCGCTTCCTCGTGCTTGCCGCGCGATGACAGCGCGAAGCCCAGCTGCACATGGCCGCCGTAGTGGTCGGGGTCGATCGCCAGCGCCCGGCGCGCCGCCGACTCCGCATTCGCCGCCGCGTTGGGTCCGCCGCGCTTGAAATGCGCCAGCGCCAGCAGTGCCCAGGCATCGGCGTACCGTGGATCCAGCGTCACCGCGCGCCGCGCCAGCACGATGGCCTCGTCGAGGTCGGCCGGATCGAGGCTGCGGTTGGATTGCCGCAGGGCGTGGCGACCGCGCAGGTAGGCGTCGAGCGCCTCCTTGTTGGTGGTCGCCACGGCGGCCAGCGCCGCGGCCTCGGCGGCGCTGAGCTCGGCGTGCAGGGCCTCGGCGACCAGCTGCGCGACCTCGCCCTCGACGCCGAAGATGTCGTCGAGCGTGCGCTTGTACGACTGCGCCCACAGGTGCGCGTCGGTTCGCCCGTCCACCAGCTGCACGTTGATAAGCACCTGGTTGCCGGCCTTCTGCACGCTGCCTTCCAGGAGGTAGGCCACCTGCAGGTTGCGGGCGATGTCGCGCAGGCCCGGTCGCTGGTCGGCGTAGCGTTCGGTGGAGGTGCGCGAGGCGACGTGCAGCTCGCCGATCTCCGACAGCTTGGTCAGGATCACGTCCTGCATGCCGCTGACGAAGTACTCGTTGGCCTTGTCGTCGGACAGGTTGGCGAACGGGAGCACGGCGATGGATTTGGGATTGACCGCGGGTGCGGGCGCGGCGGTGGGGGTGCGGGGCGGGGCGGCGACGGCGGACGGCGGCGCCTTCGCCACCGGCAGCACGAAGCGCTCGATCGCGAAGGCGGCCAGCGCCAGCACCAGCACCACGATCAGGGCGCGATCCATCCGCCGCGCGACGGTCGGATCGGGCGCCGCGCCGGCGGGCAAGTCCTGCTCGCGGCGCAGGCCTTCCGGGGTGACCTCGAACACCCAGGCGAAGGCCAGCGCCGGCACGAAGCCGATCGCCAGCAGCACCACCAGGGCCTGCAGCACCCACTCCGGCGTGTGGAAGATCGGCAGCAGCGTGCTGGCGACCTGCACGACCAGCCAGGCACCGACGAGGTAGAGGCCGGCGGCGCGGAAGACGTTGCGGCGCTTGAGTTCGTGGAAGAGCGGCACGGCGCGGCGCGCGTCCTTACGGCTGCTTGCAGGCGAAGGGCAACTCCACCCCCGGCGGGCGGTTCACCTTCTCGCGCGCGAGCACCCGCATCAACGAGGGGTAGGGCGTCGCGTCGAACTGGCGGTAGGCGAGGAAGCCCACCAGCGCCTGGGTGTTGCCGCTGCGCTCGAGCGGCATCAGCACCTGCGCCGCCTCGTCGCGCCGCCCCAGCAGCATCAGCAGGTGCCAGCGCTGGACCATGTCCGTTTTCGGCAGCGTGGCCAGCAGGCGCTCGACTTCCGCGCAGTCGCCCTCGGCGGCGGCCTGCCGCGCGGCCACGATCAAGGCCAGCATCGGGTCGGTGGCCATGCCGCGGTAGCGCTCGGCCAGTTCGCGCGCGGCGTCGACCCGCCGGTCCCACAGCAGCGTGCGGTGCGCCTGGTAGACCACCTGCGCATCGTCCGGCCAGCGTGCCGCCAGCTTCAGCACGTTGTCCGCCGCACGCCGGATGTCGGGCGCGCGGTGGCCGTAGTTGAGGTAGATCATGGCCCAGTCGGTGCTCTCGAAGGCATGCGGCAACACCACCTCCAGCGGCTTCACCATCAGGCTGTACTGGCTGGTCGCGGAGAGCAGGTCGATCAGCGAGCCCAGGGCGTCGCGATCTTCCGGGCGCAGCGCCAGGATCTTGCGCTGCTCCTCGATCGCATCGCGCAGGCGCATGTCCAGCTGGGCCTTCAGGCCGCGCGCCACGTGGCGATCGAAGTCGCTGGTGGCGTACTGGATCGCCTGGTCGATGCGCTCGTTGAAGGCCTGCCGCACGGCCTCGGGCTCCTGCTCCTCGGACGACGAGTAGGTCCGGGTCGGATCCAGTCGCGCCAGCCAGAACCCGGCCGCCCGCGCATGCGCGGCGGCGAAGCGCGGGTCCAGGCTGCGCGCCTGCTCGAAATGCCGGTACGCGCGTTCGACGGACTGCGTATCGGGCGCGCTCTGTTCCGCCACCCCGCGCAGGTATTCCTGGTAGGCCTCCACCGATTTCGTGCCCACCTGCGCCATGTCGGCCAGCGCCTTCGGGTCCATGCTGGTCTGCATGACCGTGGCGATCTCGCGCGCGAGTTCCTCCTGGATGCTGATGATGTCGCTGGCGTTGCGGTCGAAGTTCTGCGACCACAGGTGGAAGCCGTCGGCCGCGCGGATCAGCTGCGCGGTCACCCGCACCCGCTGGGCGTCACCGCGCACCGAGCCCTCCAGCACGTAGGCCACGCCGAGCTCGCGCGCGATCTGCGGAATCGCCAGCGTGCTCGCCTTGTACTTGAACGAGGACGTGCGCGCGCTGACGGCGAGGTCCGGCGTGCGCGCCAGCGCGTTGAGGATCTCCTCCGTCAACCCGTCGGCGAACCAGCCCTGGTCGCCGCCCTTGCTGAAGTCGGCGAAAGGCAGCACCGCAATGGACTTGTCGGTGATCGCTTCCGCCGCCTTCGAAGCATTCGCCTTCGCCGCCGCGGCAGCGGCCGGCGCGGCCTCCGGCGCCTGCGGCCGCAGCCGCGTCCACAGCAGCAGCCCGCCCACGCACACCAGCAGCGCGATCACCGCCACGTCGAGTTTGCGCGCGGTCCGGTCGGTGATGCTCTGCGAGCGATCGACCTCGCCTTCGCGCTTGAGCCCCTCGGGCGTGAGCTCGAAGGCCCAGGAAAACGCCAGGGCCGGCAGGAAGCCGATGGCCAGCAGGGCCACCAGCGATTTCATCACCCAGGCCGGCGCCTCGAAGGTCGGCAGCAGCACGCTCGCCACCTGCACCAGCAACCAGGCGCTGACCAGGTACAGCCCGGCCACCCGGATCACGTTGCGGCGCTGCAGTTCCCTGAGCAAGCCCACCGTTCGCCCCTCTACGCGGCCCTCCCCGGGCCGGTGCGTGCAGCCTAACGCATTGCGCCCAGCCTAGCGGCAGCGCCAGTCGCCGTTGGGCTGCCTTCTGCAGTGGTCCGGCGCCCCGTGCGCATCCCAGATCTCGGCCAGGCCCATGCGCCGCACCGCGTCGGCGAAGCCGGGCGCCTCGAAGGCCTGCGGCCACACGCCGCGCATCAGCGGGCTCATGGCCATCGCGTCGTTGGAGGTGGG
>CBININ010000077.1:0-9339 GCA_966250755.1 uncultured Gammaproteobacteria bacterium
CGGCCGCGCGCCAGTCAGGGCACGAACAACGCGAAGGCGAAGATTCCGAGCATGGCGAAGCCCAGCGCGAGCTTGAGCGCGGTGCCCAGGGCCAGGCCGATCCAGGTGCCGACGCCGACCTTCGAGGCCTCGTGCAACTGTTTGCCGCGGATGAGTTCGCCCGCCACCGCTCCGACGAACGGCCCGAGGATCAGCCCGGGCAGTGAAAACACGATGCCACCGACCAGCGTGCCGATGGCCGCGCCGAGCATGGCCAGCTTGCTCGCGCCCACGCGCCTGGCGCCGAGCGCGGTTGACATCACGTCCACGCCGACCGACACCAGCGTGAGCACCGCGAGCAAGCCCAGGGTCCAGCCGCCGATCTCGCGGAAGCCGTCGGCCCAGGCGGCCAGCAGCATGCCGGCGAACATCAGCGGCAGGCCGGGCAGGGCGGGCAGGAGGGTGCCGGCGAGGCCCGCGAGGATGAGCAGGGCGGCGAGCAGGTACCACAGCAGGTGCGTGTCCATGGCACAAGCATAGGCCATGGCGATGTACGGCGGCTGGCGCAAAAAAAGGGCCTGCCGAAGCAGGCCCTTTGCGCCACCGAAATTGCCTCAGTTCTGGTTCGGGGTGTTCTCGGCGAAGTACTCGTGGCTGTCGGCGTTCGTTATGGCCTTGTTCGGGTCCGAGATCGCCAGGCTCTTGGCGCCCGACTGGCCGTAGACGACGTCATCGGTGTTGGCGACGTTGTCGAAGTGGCTCATCTCGTGGACCAGGGTGCCGGCCTTGGAGTCGGTGCCGGTGAGCGGCGCGCTCCAGAAGGCCTTGCACACGAAGATCTCGTAGGGGCGGTTGGGGTACACGTAGGCGTAGTAGCTCTGGTTGCAGCCACAATTGATCTTGATCGCGTTGTTGCTCTGGTCCATGGCCGCGTCGATCGAGACGAAATGCTGCTGCACCGTCCCATATCGCGAGCTGGTGTAGGCGCCGAACCAGGTGGTATAGCGCGGGCCCGTGCTGCCGCCGTTGAGGTAGCCCTTGGCATTCTCGGTGTAGGTGCGCGCGTTGGTCACCGCGCTGAGAGCCGTGGTGATCTGCGTGCTGCTGCAGCCGACGAAGCTCACGCCGCCGGACGTGGTGCCGCCGGTGCCCGGCTTGCCCTTGGCGCTGACGTGGCCGCCCTTGAGCGCGGTGAGCGTGTTGTCGGCATCCACCCACAGCTTGAGCGGGGCGGAACGCAGGTGGCCCATGCGACCCATCGCATCGGTCACCTTCTTGCCCGAGCGCGACTTGGCGCCCTGCAGGAAGGCCTCGAAGGCCACGCTGTATTCGCCGGTCTTCGACAGGTCGTAGGAAGCGCTCAGGTCGACGGTGAAGGTCTTGGTCTCGTAAGGCGCGAAGCTGACGTAGTCGGCATCGGTCGGCGCGGTGCGCTTGACCAGCTTGCCGGTGTAGTCCGTGGCGGCGCCGTTGCGGTAGATCCTGAACAGGTTGCTCTCGGACGCGGCGGAGGGCAGCTGCCAGTAGGGCACGCGCAGCGATTCGGCGCTGTTGTTGGTGACCTTGAACTCGACCACGCCCATGAAGGGCTGGTTGCTGCTCGAGTCGGCGACCATCTGGATGGCCAGCGGGTTGCGAAGCGTGGTCTCCGAGCCCTGGCGGGCGGCGAAGCTGGTGCCGGCGGCGGCCACCAGGGCGGTGGCGAGCACCAGGTTCTGGACGGTACGGGTCATGCGAACTCCCCAGGAAATTTGGCAAGGACCCCGCGAGGGCGAGGCCGACCCAACCCTAACCCAAGCGTGACGCAGTGCGCATGTTGCGCTGCCGCAAGACCTCGGAATGGCCTCAGTTCTTGTAGTCGCGGTGGCAGCTGTCGCAGGCCTTGCCGAGATTGGCAAGCGCCGCGGTCGCGGCCGCGCAGCTGGCGGGTGGCGTCATCAGGGCGGCATCGGCCGCGGCCCGCAGGTTGGACGCATAGCGGCCGAACTGCGCATCGTCCCTCAAGTCGGCAAACGCCGGCTCGATGTCGTTGGCCACGAAGCGCAAGGTTTGCAGGCGCGGCGTCAGGTCGGTGGAGGCGCAGCGGCTGGCCTTCACGCTTTGGTCGAGGGCCTTCATCTGCTGGCCCATCATCGCCATCACCGCGTGGTCGTAGGCCGTGCCGCGGTTGAGTGCATTGACGGCGATGAGGGTGCACAGCGCACCGGCCGCCAGGCCGACGAGGAACAGGACCAGGGAACGCATGGGAAGCCTCCGGGATGGGCGCTGAAGCCTAGCATGCGGCCCCTTTCGCCCATGGCGGTGTCAAGGCAGCAGCACGGCGCGGCTGCGATCCACGCGCACGCGCGAACCGATCTTCATTCCCGCGACCGGCGACTGCGTGAGGATCAGCCGCCGCCCGCTGTCGAGCAGCACGACGATCCGGACGTTGCGGCTGGCGCCCCTGGCGGCAGGTGCGGAGGCCGGCGCTGGCTTGGCGAGCACGCCACCCACGACGCCGCCGAGCACGGCGCCCTGCGCGCGCCCGGCGGAGGGCGCGGCGGCCTCGATGCGCTCGATGCGGCCGCAGGTGGCGCAGATGGCGGGGCGCGAGGCCGGCGCGGCGGCAGCCGGCGCGACAATCGCCGTCGCAGGCGCCGCTGGCCGCGGTGCGGTGGTGGCGCAGCCGGCGACCACCAGCGCGGCGAGGAGGGCCATCAGGTCGGCCAGGCGTGGGCGGCGCATGGGATTTCCGCGGGGGCGAGGTGGTCACGCTATCGCAAGCTGCATGAACGGCCGCTTGGCGCGCCGCCTACAATGGCGGGATGGACTCCGCCCTCGCGTCGCGTTTCGCCGGCATCGACCGCCTCTATGGCCAAGGCACCGTGGCCTCGCTCGCGGACAAGCACGTGTGCATCGTCGGCGTGGGCGGCGTCGGCTCCTGGGCGGTGGAGGCGTTCGCGCGCAGCGGCGTCGGCCAGCTGACCCTGGTGGATGCCGACGAGGTCTGCCTGAGCAACACCAATCGCCAGTTGCACGCGCTCGACGGCCAGTTCGGCCGCGGCAAGGCCGAGGTGCTGGCCGAGCGCTGCCGCGCGATCAATCCCGCCATCGGGGTGGACGTGCTGGCGCAATTCCTCCTGCCCTCCAACCTGGCGGAGGTGCTGGACCGCGGTTACGACCTCGTGCTCGATGCCTGCGACAGCTTCCGCAGCAAGGTCGAACTGATCGCCTGGTGCCGGCGCCGCAAGCTGCCGCTGGTGGTGGTGGGCTCGGCCGGCGGGCGCACCGATCCCACGCAGGTGCGCGTGCGCGACCTGTCGCGCACCGAGCACGACGCCCTGCTCGCGCTGGTGCGCAAGAAGTTGCGCGCGGAGTTCAACTTCCCCAGGAACAAGGACCGCTACTTCGGCGTGCCGGCGATCTATTCGCTGGAGAACGTGAAGTACCCGCAGGCCGACGGCAGCGTCTGCGGCACCCGTCCAGCGCTCGGGCCCGATGCCGCGCTGAAGCTGGATTGCGGCGCGGGACTGGGCGCCGCCACCCACGTCACCGGCAGCTTCGCCTTCGCGGCGGTGGGCAAGGCGATCGAACTACTGCTGCGGCCACCGCGCGGCAGCTCGGCGTAGGTGGGCTAGACCGGTAGTCCCAGCAGGCGGCGCGCGTTGCGCCAGGTCGCCTCGGCGACGGTGTCGGGATCCTCCCCGCGCAGTTCCGCGACCACCCGCAGCACTTCCGTGAGCCGCGCCGGCTCGTTGCGCTCGCCGCGGTGCCCGGCATCCGGCTGGTCAGGCGAATCGGTCTCCAGCACCAGCCACTCGATCGGCGCTTGCGCCACCAGCTTGCGCAGGCGGCGCGCGCGCTCGTAGGTCACCGGCCCGCCGATGCCGAGCAGGAAGCCGAGTTCGGCCAGCTGCCGCGCCTGCTCCGGGCTGCCGCCGAAACTGTGCACGATGCCACGCAGGCCGCCAATGCGCTTGCAGCTGACGTAGACCTCTTCGACGGCGCGGCGCGCGTGCACGACCACCGGCAGGTCGAAGTCGCGGGCCAGCTCGAGCTGGCCGATGAAATAGCGTCGCTGTGCCTCGAGATCGAGCCCCTCGACGAAGAAGTCCAGCCCGCATTCGCCGATCGCCGGCGGGCGCTCGCGTTCGATCCATTCGCGCAGCGCAGCCAGGTGTTCCGGGCGGTGGCGGTCGAGGTAGACCGGATGCAGGCCGTAGGCCGCGTGCAGGCCGGCATCGGCGGCGCAGGCCTCGCGCAGGGCCGGCCAGCTATCGTGGTCCACCGCGGGCACCAGTTGCTCCACCACACCGGCCGCGTGGGCGCGCGCGAGCACGGCGGTGCGGTCGCCGTCGAACTCGGGGACGTCGAGGTGGCTGTGGCTGTCGAACAGGCGCGGCACGCGCGCGGCTCAGCGTGGCCGCGGCTTGCGCAGGGCCGCCAGCAGCAGGGTGCCGAGTCCCAGCAGGATCTCGTCCATGAAGGGCACGAAATCCGGAATGGCCACGTCGAGCAGGAACAGCCCGGCCGTTACCAGGAACAGGTTGCGGAAGCGCAGCCGGCCGGCAAAGGCGAGCAGGGGAGCAAGCAGGGGATGGGCCATGTGTGGACTCCTTCACGAAAACGCTACCACGCCGCGGCATCCTCGGCCGGGGTTCAGGCGGTCCGCCCCATCATCGCCGCGCTGCCGCACCCGACGGTGCAACAGGAGGTGAACATGAACAGCAACAAGTTGGCTATCGCCCTCGTGGCGATCCTCGGTACCGGCGCCGCGATCGGCGCCTACCGGACCGGCATGATCGGCCCGCAGTACGCCGAGGTCGTCGCCTCGCGGCCCGTCACGGTGAGCGAGCCAGTCTATGCCGACGTGCTCGACGTCGTACCCATCACCCAGACCAGCGACGTGCCCGAGAAGGTGTGCACCACCCAGGCCGTGCAGGTGCGCCAGCCCGAGCGTTTCGGCGACAAGGACGGCATGGTGGTCGGCGCGCTGGTGGGCGGCCTGCTCGGCAACCAGGTCGGCGGCGGCGACGGCCGCAAGGTCGCCACCGTGGCCGGCCTGGTCGGCGGCGGCTACGCCGGCCGCGAGATCGACCGTCGCCATCGCGGCGGCCGCGTCACCACCGAGAACCAGCGCGTCTGCCACACCGAGACCCGCCAGAAGTCCAGCACCGTGGGCTACGAGGTCAGCTACGAGCTCGACGGCCGCGTCCAGAGCCGGCGCATGAGCAAGAAGCCCTCCGACCAGGTCTGGCTGGGCGATCGCGACCGGATCATCGGCTACGACGTGGACTGGCGCTGGCGCGACCGCAGCGGCACCGTGCGCCTGGACCACAAGCCCGGCGAACGCCTGCCCGTGCGTGATGGCGCGGTGATCGCCAATAGCGTGGCCAGCGCCGACCCGCGCGGCTGAGGCACCGCGTCCCGCGCGGTTTCGGCCGCGCGGGACGGTCACCGCAGGGGCCTGCCGCGGCCCGTGTCGGCGTGGCCTCCGGCGTCAGCGTACGGCCGCTTCGACATGCGATGGGGCGCACATTCGGGCTAAAATGGCGGTTTGCTACCGCCCGGACGCCCCATGGCCCTCGACCCCACCGACCTCTACGACGTTCGTTCGCTGCTCACCGACGAGGAGCGGATGATCCAGGATTCGGTCGCGCGCTTCACCGACGAACGCGTGCTGCCGATCATCGGCGACTGTTTCGACCAGGGCCGCTTCCCGTCGGAACTCGTGCCCGAGATCGCGGCGCTGGGCCTGTTCGGTTCCTCGCTGCCGGAGAAGTACGGCTGCGCCGGGCTGAACTCGGTGTCCTATGGCCTGATCTGCCAGGAGCTCGAGCGCGGCGATTCCGGCATCCGCAGCTTCGTCTCGGTGCAGAGCTCGCTGTGCATGTACCCCATCTACGCCTACGGCAACGAGGAGCAGCGCGAGCGCTACCTGCCGGGCATGGCCCGCGGCGAGATCATCGGCTGCTTCGGCCTGACCGAGCCGCACGGCGGCTCCGACCCGGCCAACATGAAGACGGTCGCCCGCCGCGACGGCGACGACTGGGTGATCAACGGCGCCAAGATGTGGATCACCAACGGCAACCTGGCTGATGTCGCCATCGTCTGGGCGCAGACCGACGAGGGCATCCAGGGCTTCCTGGTGGACAAGGGCACGCCGGGCTTCGCCGCCCAGGTCATCCACAAGAAGATGAGCCTGCGCGCCTCGGTCACCTCGGCCCTGTTCTTCGACAACGTGCGCGTGCCCGACAGCCAGCGCCTGCCGAACGTGAAGGGCCTCAAGGGCCCCCTGGGCTGCCTGACGCAGGCCCGCTACGGCATCACCTGGGGCCCGATCGGCGCCGCCATCGCCAGCTACCAGTGCGCGCGCGAGTACTCGGCCTCCCGCATCCTGTTCAACCGCCCGCTCGCCGCCAACCAGGCGGTGCAGCTCAAGCTCGCCGACATGGCCCGCCGCATCACCCTGGCGCAGCTGTTGTCGCTGCAGCTCGGCCGCCTGAAGGACGCCGGCAGCATGCAGCCGGCCCAGGTCTCGCTGGCCAAGTGGAACAACGTGCGCATGGCCCTGGATATCTCGCGCGAGGCGCGCGACATCCTGGGCGGCGCCGGCATCACCACCGAGTACGCGCCGATCCGCCACGCGCTCAACCTCGAGTCGGTGATCACCTACGAAGGCACCGAGACCGTGCACCAGCTGGTCATCGGCCGCGAAGTGACGGGCATCAACGCGTTCTGATCGAGGTTCGGCCGGGAGGTCGGGGATGGGGTTCGACGGACCGGTCATCGAGACCGAGCGGCTGATCCTGCGAGTGCCGCGGATCGAGGATTTCGACGCCTACGCCGCGATGGGCGAGGACGTGGAGAACATGCGCTTCATCGGCGGGGCGCAGCCGCGGGCGGTGGCCTGGCGCAAGTTCCTGCAGATGCCCGGCGCCTGGCTGTTGCAGGGCTTCGCCATGTTCGCGGTCATCGAGCGCTCCACTGGCCGGTGGCTGGGCCAACTCGGCCCCTGGCAGCCCGAGGGCTGGCCGGGCACCGAGGTCGGCTGGGCCCTGGACCGCTCCGCCCAGGGCAAGGGCTACGGGACCGAAGCCGGCTTTGCGGCGATCGACTTCGCCTTCGAGCAGCTGGGTTGGGACGAAGTCATCCATTCGATCCACCCGGACAACCTGCCATCGCAGGCCCTCGCGCAACGCCTGGGCTCGAGCCTGCGAGGTCCCGCCAGGCTGCCGGAGCCCTTCCAGGACGAACCCATCGAGATCTGGTCGCAGACGCGCGCCCAGTGGCAGGCGCGCAAGCGCGTGGGAGGCTGAGGTGGAGCCGGTGACCGTGTACGGCATGCAGGCCTCGGGAAACTGCTTCAAGGTGAGGCTGATCCTCGAACACCTCGGCCGGCCCTACCGCTGGGTCGAGGTGGACAGTGCCTCGGGCGCCACCCGCACGCCCGAGTTCCTCGCCCGCAATCCGAACGGCAAGGTGCCCCTGATCGAGTTCGCGGACGGCCGCCGGCTCGCCGAATCCAACGCCATCCTCGTCCACCTCGCCGAAGGCAGCGCGTACTGGCCCGCGGATGCCTGGCAGCGCGCGCAGGTGCTGCAGTGGATGTTCTTCGAACAGTACAGCCACGAACCCTACGTCGCGGTCGCGCGCTTCATCCGCCACTGGCTGCCTGCCGACCACCCGCGGCGCGCCGAGCTGCCGCGCCTGCTGGAACGAGGCATGCAGGCCTTCGCGGTGATGGAGCAGCGCCTGGCCCCGCATGATTTCCTGACCGACGCCGGCTACACCGTCGCCGACATGGCGCTGTACGCCTACAGCCACGATGCCGAGGCCATGGGTGGTTTCGACCTGGCGCCGTTTCCGGGCGTGCGCGCCTGGCTGGCGCGGGTCGAGTCCCAGCCCGGTTTCACCCCGCACCGCTACTGACCCCCCTTTTTCGAAGAAGATCTCCGCCATGTCCGCCGCGCCCATCCCCGCCCGCCAGAAGAACGTCAACCGCGCCCAGGTCTGTGACGAGAACTTCGTCGAGTTCGTGCGCGGCTGGAACGGGCGCGCGTCGCGCAAGCCAGCGGCCGACGCACCGGTGCTGCCCGGCAGCGCCTGCAGCGCGGCCGATTTCCTCGAGCTGTTCGAGTCGCAACTGGTCTCGCGCCACCTCGACCTGATGGCTCGCGTGCTGCGGGTCCAGCAGAAGGTCTTCTACACCATCGGTTCCTCCGGCCACGAAGGCAATGCGATGGTGGCGCGGCTGACGCGGCACACCGATCCGGCCTTCCTGCACTACCGCAGCGGCGGCTTCATGGCCGAGCGCTTCCGCAAGCTGCCGGGCATGGACCCGGTGATGGATTCGGCCCTGAGCTTCGCCGCCAGCGCCGAGGATCCGATCTCGGGCGGCCGGCACAAGGTCTGGGGCAGCAAGCCCCTCTGGGTATTGCCGCAGACCTCGACCATCGCCTCGCACCTGCCCAAGGCCCTGGGCACGGCGGTGGCGATCGAGCAGGCGCGGCGCATCGGCCATGCGCTGCCGATCCCGGCCGATTCAATCGCCATCTGCAGCTTCGGCGACGCCTCCAGCAACCACGCCACCGCGCAGACGGCGTTCAACGCCGCCGGCTGGACCGCCTACCAGCAGCTGCCGGCGCCCGTGCTCTTCGTCTGCGAGGACAATGGCATCGGCATTTCGGTCAAGACGCCCGAAGGCTGGGTCGCGGCCAACATGCGCGATCGCGCGGGGCTGGATTACTTCTACGCCGACGGCCTCGACCTCGCGGCCGGCTATGGCCAGGTGCAGGCGGCGGTGGAGCACTGCCGCCGCACCCGCCGCCCGACCTTCCTGCACCTGCGCACGACGCGGGTGATGGGGCACGCCGGCACCGACTTCGAGATCGAGTGGCGCAGCTACGAGGAACTGATGGCGGTGGAGGCCAGCGACCCGCTGCTGCGCTCGGCCGCGATCGCGCTCGAATCGGGGCTGATGGACGCGGACGAACTGCTGGGCCAGTACGAGCTCATCCGCGCGCGCTGCTTCGCCGCCGCCGAGGAGGCCGACCGGCGACCGAAGTTGCGCACGCTGGCGGAGGTAATGGCGCCGCTGGCGCCATCCACGCCGGCGGCGGTGGCCGCGGAGGCGAGCCGCGCCGACTTCGGCGAGCGCCGACTGACCGTGTTCGGCGGCCAGGAGAAGCTGCCCGAGAACCTGCCACCGCGGCACCTCGCGCTGCTCATCAACAACGCGCTGCACGACCTGTTCTGCAAGTATCCGGAGGCCCTGCTGTTCGGCGAGGACGTGGCGCAGAAGGGCGGCGTTTACACGGTGACCAAGGGCCTGCACAAGGCCTTCAAGGGCGCGCGCGTGTTCAACACGCTGCTCGACGA
>CBININ010000078.1:0-9208 GCA_966250755.1 uncultured Gammaproteobacteria bacterium
GTGGCCGCGCCCGGCGTCACGATCGTGGACGACGGCACGCTGGCGGCGCGCCGCGGCTCGCTCAACATCGACGACGAAGGCACCCCCACCCAGTGCACCACGCTGATCGAGGACGGCATCCTGCGCGGCTACCTGCAGGACACCCTCAACGCGCGGCTGATGGGCATGGCGCCCACCGGCAACGGCCGCCGCGAGAGCTTCGCCCACCTGCCGATGCCGCGCATGACCAACACCTACATGCTGGCCGGCTCGCACGATCCGGGGGAGATGATCGCTTCGGTCGAGCGCGGCCTCTATGCGCCGAACTTCGGCGGCGGGCAGGTCGACATCACCAGCGGCAAGTTCGTGTTCTCGGCCAGCGAGGCCTACCTGATCGAGAACGGCAAGGTCACCCGGCCGGTGAAGGGCGCGACGCTGATCGGGAACGGGCCGGAGACGATGAACCGCGTCAGCATGGTCGGCCGCGACCTCCAGCTCGACGCCGGCGTGGGCGTCTGCGGCAAGGACGGGCAGAGCGTGCCCGTCGGCGTCGGCCAGCCCTCGCTCAAGATCGACGCGATGACGGTGGGCGGGACGCGCGCCTAGTCGTGGGCGTCGTCGGCGGCGCCCGCCAGGTCGCGCAACAGGCGGAACAGCTCGCGCTGCGCATGCGGCGGCTTGTTGCGCAGCCGTTCCTCGCGGGCATTGCGGATGAGCTGGCGCAGCTGCTGGCGATCGGCCTGCGGGTGTTCCTCCAGCAGTTCGCCCAGCGCCTCGTCGCCCCCGGCGACCAGCCGCTCGCGCCAGGCCTCGACCCGGTGCAGGGCCGCGGCCTCGCGCCGCGAGTCGGACTTGTCGTGCTCGAGCGCGGCGCGGATCGCCTCCAGCGCCTCGTCGTCCTGCTTGCGCAACTGCTTGGCCAGGAAGCCGACGGCGCGCTTGCGCGCGATCTGGGAACTGATCTTCTGCGCCGCCAGCGCGGCTTCGAACACGTTGTCGGCCAATCCGATCTGCGCCAGGCGCGCCACCGGCTGTTCCACCAGCCGGTGCGCGACCTCGAGCACGGCCAGTGCTTCGCGGCGCTGCTCGCCGCGGCTGGGGCCGAGGTATTCGCCTGAATCGTCGTCAACGCCGCGCATCGAGTTCATCAACTTTCGGGATTGACGCATAGTATGGGCATGGACACCGACATCACCAAGCCGCGCGCCGACAGCGGCGACGCGCAACGCCTGCAGGGCCTGGCGGCCCGCGTGCTGGAACTCGCCCGGGCCCGCGGCGCGACCCAGGCCGAGGTCTCGATCAGCGAGGACACCGGCCTGTCGGTGAACGTGCGCATGGGCGAGGTCGAGACCGTGGAGCGCACCCGCGACCGCGGCGTCTCGCTGACCGTGTATTTCGGCCAGAACAAGGCCAGTGCCAGCACCGCCGACCTGCAGCCTTCCAGCCTGGAATCGACGGTGGACCAGGCCTGCGCGATCGCCCGCTTCACCGAGGCCGACCCGGCCGCCGGCCTGGCGGACGCCGAGCGCATGGCGAGCGAGCTGCGCGACTTCGACCAGTGGCACCCGTGGGCGCTGGACGCCGACGAGGCGATCGCGATGGCGCTGGTGGCCGAGCAACGCGGCCGCGAGGCCGACCCGCGCATCAGCAACTCCGATGGCGCGGCCGTCAACACCGGCACCAGCCTCGCCTGCTATGCCAACTCCCACGGCTTCAGCGGGTTCGAGCGCAGCACCAGCCATTCCATCAGCTGTTCGCTGATCGCCGGCAAGGGCGACGGCATGCAGCGCGACTACTGGTACACAACGGCGCTGTCGCGCGACGAGCTCGAGCCCGCGGCCGCGGTCGGTCGCAAGGCCGCCGAACGCACGGTGGCCCGGCTCGATCCGCGCTCGGCGCCGACCGGCGAGTTCCCGGTGCTGTTCTCCGCCGAAATGGCGCGAAGCCTCATCGGCCACCTCGTCGGCGCCGTGTCCGGGGGCGCGCTCTACCGGCGCGCCAGTTTCCTGGTGGACGCGGCGGGCACGAAGCTGTTCCCCGACTGGTTCTCGATCGTCGAGGATCCCTTCGTGATGCGCGGCTTCCGCTCGTCCTCCTTCGACGCCGAGGGCGTGGCGACGCTGCGGCAGGACCTGGTGCGCGACGGCGTGCTCTGCCGTTACCTGCTCGGCAGTTACTCCGCGCGCAAGCTCGGGCTGCAGAGCACCGGCAACGCCGGCGGCGTGCACAACCTGGCGGTGGCGGCGAATGCCGGCGACGCGGCCTCGATCGCGCGCGGCATCGCGCAGGGACTGCTGGTCACCGACCTGATGGGGCAGGGCGTCAACACCATCACCGGCGATTATTCACGCGGCGCGGCGGGGTTCTGGATCGAGAACGGCGAGATCGCCTACCCGGTGGACGAGATCACCATCGCCGGCAACCTGCGCGCGATGTTCGCGGCGATCGAGGCGGTGGGCGCCGACGTCGACCGGCGTTCGCACATCGGGGTGGGTTCGATCCTCGTCGGCAGGATGACGGTGGCCGGCGACAGCGGAGCCTAGAAGTCGTCGGCCGCGCGATCGCGGATGATGGTGTCGCCGCGCGTGTGACCGCTGCCGCTCTTGCATTCGACGACGTAGGGCCGCACCGCGGCCTCGTTCTGCCCGTTGCTTTCGACTTGCAGCACGAAGCGCAGGTTGGTATCGCCGATGTCGAACTTGTCCCCGAGGAACAGACCGGAGAATCCGACCGCGCCGTCGCCGCCCGCAAGCACCGTGTCGCCGAGGGTCAGCCGCATCTCCAGGCCGTAGGCCGCCGTCGCCGGGGCGTAGTCCGGGGTCTTGAGGCGGCAACCGATCGTATCGGGGTGCCGGAAATAGAACACGTGGGAGTTCTGGTGCATGGGACCTGCGGGAATCTCGAAGGGCAGGCGACCGGCTCCCGCGACGGCCATGTCGCTGGAACTGTGGGTCTCACGCAGCACGTGTGCGTCGCCCATGCCGTAGTCGCAACCTGCGCCCTCGGAGTTGCAGCCGAAGTCCTGGTCCGGCTTGGCAATCCGGAAATCGGCCCCGAAACTGCTGTTGTCCTGGACGGTGCAGAAACCGACGATCGGCGTGGCGGGGCCCGGGGAATTCTCCAGGTAGCGGAATTCCGCGTCGTCGACGTCGCCTGCCGGGAATCCGGCGGCCGCGAAGACATCCAGCAAGCGGACCATCTGGCCGGGTGCCAGGGTCACCATCGCGTTCGGTCCGGTGCCGTCCGGGCCGAACACGCCGTAGAACACCTCGGTGGCGCCCGTGCGGTCGGACGGCGTCACCTCGCCGAGATTGGCCAGGAAACAGTTGGTCTGGAAGGCCGGCGAGCTAGGAGTGGCGGCGATGCGCCGGATGCCTTCGACGACGGCGGGGGCATGGGTGAACAGGTGTGGTGGAAACGCTTCGACGCTGAAGCCGATGCCCTTGGTGTTGCTGACCCGCGAGTACGCGGCGAAGGGACGGTTCAAGCCGTCCTTGACCCGCAAGTACAGCAGGCCGAAAACCGATCCGGAGGGGATCCCGGGGCACAGGTCGCGCAGACTCGCGAAGGCGATTCGCGCCGGCTGGGGCACCGTCGGGATCGTGAAATCCGGACAGTCGATCGCCTGCGCCTGGCCCGTGCCCGGGTAGAAGCGGACGGCGATCGGCGTCTCGGCCAGCAGCCAGGAACGGAAGATGAAGCGTTGGGTGAAGCTCGCCGAGTCCACGGCGATCGGGATCACCTGAAGGGTGTGGAATCCGTCGTTCGATTGGGCGTGCGTGCCGAACGGCAGGCAGGAGGCCACCAGGAAACAGGCCCATTGGATGCATGCGCGCATGTGTCGATTCCCCGGCGCCACGTGGCGAATGCCGCCAGCATGCCCTTGTATTGCCGCTTCCGCCACCGTTTCGCGTATCTCATTCTTGACACTCGGGGCGCGCCGGTGGACAGTCCCCGCGTGCACGCCGTGTGCGCCACGTCCAGGGGAAACATCGATGTCCCAACCGAACGAATACATGACGCCGCCGCCGCCGCCGAGCGGCTCGCCGGGCGCGGAGGAACGCCAGTGGGCGATGTTCGCGCACCTGTCCGCGATCGTCGCGGCGGTCGTGGGCCTGAGCTTCCTCGGGCCGCTGGTGATCTGGCTGATCAAGAAGGACACCATGCCCTTCGTCGACGACCAGGGCAAGGAAGCGCTGAACTTCAACATCATGCTGCTGATCGTGTTCGCGATCCTGTGGGCGCTGACTTTCGTCACTTTCGGCATCGGCATCCTGCTGACGGGACCGCTGATGTTCATCATCGGCGTCGCCGCGCTGGTGCTGGTGATCATGGCCGGCATCAAGGCCAACGAGGGCGTGGCCTACCGCTACCCCTTCTCGCTGCGCCTGATCAAGTAATCGTCGACGCCGCCACGCCCGGTCAGTGCGACCGGGCGATGGCGAACCGCGCGAGCGCACGCAAGGCGTCCGCGCGCGCGCCCACCGGCGACAGGGCCGCATCCATCGACCGCGAGAGTGCGTCCAGGCGTTCGCGCGCCGCATCGGCGCCCGCCAGCGACACATAGGTTGCCTTGCCCTGGGCCTGGTCCTTGCCGGCGGTCTTGCCGAGCTGGGCGTCGTCGCCCTCCACGTCGAGCAGGTCGTCACGGATCTGGAAGGCCAGGCCGAGCGCGTCCGCGTAGGCGTCGAAGGCTGCGCGCCGGCCCGCGTCGGCGCCGCCGGCGATCGCGCCGAGCCGCACGGCGGCGCGGATGAGCGCGCCGGTCTTGAGCGCGTGCAGTCCTTCGAGGCTTGCAAGGTCGGCGGCGCCGGCCTGCATGTCGAGCGACTGGCCGGCGCACATGCCGGCGGCCCCGGTGGCGATGGCGAGTTCGCGCACCTGCGCAATGCGAGCTTCCGCCGGCAGGGCGGACGCAGCGATCATCTCGAAGGCCAGCGCCTGCAGGGCGTCTCCCGCCAGGATCGCCGTGGCCTCGTCGAAGGCCACGTGCACCGTGGGCCGTCCGCGCCGCAACGTGTCGTCGTCCATGGCGGGCAGGTCGTCGTGCACCAGCGAGAAGGCGTGCACGCACTCGACCGCGCAGGCGGCGGCATCGGCGGCTTCGTCGCTCGCGCCGCAGGCTTCCGCCGCGGCATAGGCGAGCAGTGCGCGCAGGCGCTTGCCGCCGCCCAGTGTCGCGTGGCGCATGGCTGCGCGCAGGCGCGGCTCCGCGCCGCCGGTGTCGATCGCGGTGGTGAGCGTCGCCTCGACGCGTTCGCGCCAGCGCGCGAACGACGCCTCAGCCGCCATGGGGCTGGAAGTCTTCCGCCGATCCGGGATTGGCGGGGTCGGCCAGCAGGCGCACGCGCTGCTCGGCCTGCTCCAGCGCCTTCTGGCATTCGCGGTAGAGTGCGATGCCGCGCTCGTAGGCGGCCAGCGACTCGTCGAGCGACTGCTCGCCCTTTTCCATCTTCTGCACCAGCTGCTCGAGTTCGTCGAGGGCGCGCTCGAAGCTGGCGACCGCGGAGGCGGGACTGTCGGGGGGCGTGCTCATGCCGCCAGTGTGGCGGCGGCGCCGGAGGCGGTCAATTGCCGATGCCGATCAACCGGCGGGCGGCCGCTGCCAGCGCAGGCGGGCGCCGTGCGCGTCGAGCCAGGACTTCATGCGTGCCGACACCAGCACGTCGGCGGCGGCCAGCAGTTCGCCGTCGGCGGCGAACAGCAAGGGCAGGCGCGCGCGGTCCCAGGGCGGCAGGGCGGCTTCGCGCAGGAGGTCCTTCAGGGCGTGGGCGTGCTCCCGCCCGGGCAGGCGAAGGCGCTCTCCGCCCTGTCGCGGGCGGACGGTGCACGGGCCCAACACCGCGTCGAAACCGCCGGCGGGGCCAGGCTCGAGCGCCAGGACGCCGCCGTCAGCCAGCACCAGGGCTGGGCGGCCATCCCAGGCGAGCGGTGCCCCGTCGAGGGTTGCGGCGACGTCGCGACGGGCATACAGGCGATCTGTCCACCGCCGCAATTCCGCGCCCTGCCAGCGGTAACAGGCGGCGCGGTCATGGGCGGCATCGAGCACGTCGGCATCGATGCGTTCCGGCGCGGTGCCGGGCAAGGGCGGTAGTCCGCGCCGGACGACCCAGCGCCGCAGCACCTGCGCCCGCCACGCCGGCGACAGCGCGCGCAGGCCTTCCACCGGCAGCCAATCGCCTTCGCCGTGCAGTGCGCGCAGGCGCTCGTCAACAGCTTCCTGCAGCAGGTCCGCATCCTCGGCCTGCCGCGCCGCGCTGCCGGCGATCGCGGCATCGGTCCGCGGCCAGCGTTCGCGCAGCAGCGGCAGCACGCGCAGGCGCAGGAAGTTGCGGTCGGCATCCTCGCGGGCGTTGGACGGATCCTCGCACCAGTGCAGGCCGTGCCGGCGCGCGTAATCGAGCAGCTGCGCGCGCGCCAGCCCGAGCAGCGGCCGCAGCAGCCGGGCGCCGTGGAAGTCGCGGCTCGCGCGCATGCCCGCGGCGCCGGCGCCGCCCGAGGCGCGCAGCAGCCGCAACAGCACGGTTTCGGCCTGGTCGTCGCGGTGGTGCGCGAGCACCAGGTCCTCGCCGGTCCGCAGCGCCTCCGCAAAGGCGGCGTAACGGGCTTCGCGCGCCGCGCCCTCCGGTCCCAGCGGCGATTCGCGGTCGACGTGGACGCGCAGGATCTCCAGCGACACGCCCAGCAGATCGCACAGGCGCTGGCATTCGGCCGTCCATTGGTCGGCATCGGTATGCAGGCCATGGTGCACGTGTACCGCGCGCAACGTTGCCGTGCCGTGTCGACGCGCCAGCGCATGCAACAACACGGTGGAATCGAGGCCGCCGCTCAGCCCGACCAGCAGGGCAGGCGGCGCGCCGTCACCGACAGCATCGAGCGTGGCCAGCGCGGCGTCGAGCGCGGCGTCGGCCATGCGCGGCGGCTCAGGCCGCCTGGTAGGCTCCGTAGCCGCGCAAGCGGCGATAGCGCCGTTCGAGCAGCTCGGGCAAGGGCAGGGTTTCCAGCGCCGCCAGTTCCTCCAGCAGCACCGACTTGAGCGTGGCCGCCATCGCCGTCGGGTCGCGATGCGCGCCGCCCAGGGGCTCGGGCACGATGCGGTCGATCAGCTCGTGTTCGAGCAGGCGGGTGGCGGTCAGGCCCAGGGCCTCGGCGGCGTCGCGGGCCTTGTCGGCGCTCTTCCACAGGATCGAGGCGCAGCCCTCGGGCGAGATCACCGAATACGTGCTGTATTCGAGCATCAGCGTGCGGTCGCCCACGCCAATGGCCAAGGCGCCGCCGGAACCACCTTCGCCGATCACCGTGCAGACCACCGGCACCTTCAGCTCGGCCATCTCCAGCAGGTTGCGCGCGATCGCCTCGGACTGGCCGCGTTCCTCCGCGCCCACGCCCGGGTAGGCGCCCGGCGTGTCGATGAAGGTGAACAGCGGCAGCGAGAAGCGCTCGGCCAGCTTCATCAGCCGCAGCGCCTTGCGGTAGCCCTCGGGACGCGGCATGCCGAAGTTGCGGCGGATCTTGGACTTGGTGTCGCGGCCCTTCTGCTGGCCGATCACCACGCAGGCGCGGCCACTGATCCTTGCCAGCCCACCCACGATCGCGGCGTCGTCGGCATAGGCACGGTCGCCCGCCAGTTCGTGGAACTCGTCGCAGACCAGCGCCAGGTAATCGAGCGTGTAGGGCCGCTGCGGATGCCGCGCGAGCTGCGAGATCTGCCAGGGCGTGAGCTTGTCGAAGATCTCGGCGGTGCGCGCCCGCAGCTTTTCCTGCAGCGTGTCCACCTCGGCGTCGATGTTGACGGCGTGGCCGTCGCTGGCCCGGCGCAGTTCCTGGATGCGGGATTCCAGGTCGGCGATGGGCTGTTCGAAGTCGAGGAAATTCGGGTTCATGGTCGGTCGCGGCCGGTTCGTTGCGGAAAGTCTAGCAGGGGCGGGCCCCGTGCCTGTGCGCGGGCGTGTGGAACGAAGGGCTCAGCTGCTGGCCCAGGGCCGGTGCAGCGCGAGGCTGACCCCGCTCACGCCCGGCAGGGCGCGCAGCAGGTTGAGCAGCTCCGCGTCGGTGCGCAGCGAGTTCTGGCCATTCAGGTCCACGGTGCCGCGGGCGCCGGCGGCAGTGAGCAGGTCCAGCCGCAGCGGCGTGCCACCCGGGCGGAACGGCGCCATCGCCTGCTGCAGCCGCTCCCAGGTGCCGGTCTGGCGCAGGTCCACCGTGAGCGCCAGCCGGCGGCCGTACTGCGCGCACAGGCTGCGGAAGTCCCAGCACTGGCGCGCGCGCAGCGACCAGCCGCCGTTGAAGCTGTCCTCGCGCAGGCCGCCTTCGACGATGATGATGCGGTCGCGCTGCAGCAGCGGCGCGAACTCGGCGAAGGCGTCGCTGAAGAAGGCGCACTCCAGTCGCCCGCGGGTGTCCTCGATCTGCACGAAGGCCTGGCTGTCGCCGCGGCGGCGCACCTGCGTGACCAGGCCGGCGAGCACGACCTGCGCCTCGCCGCGATTGTTGCGGCCCTGCGCGAAGGTCCGTTCCAGGTCGCCCAGCGTCGTGCCGACCAGGCTCGCAAGCTCCGACTGCCAGGGATCGAGCGGATGGCCGCTCAGGAAGTGGCCCAGGGTCTCGCGTTCGCCGGCGAGCTTCTGTTCCAGCGGCCAGTCGGGCGCGGTCGGCAGTTCAATGCGCACGTCCGGAAGTGCGCCCCCGCCAAACAGCGAGGCCTGGCCGGCCTCGCGCTCGCGCGCCAGCTGCTCGGTGGCCTTCATCACCTCGGGCAGTTGCAGCATGAGCGAAGCGCGGTTGGCGCCGAGCGAATCCAGCGCGCCGGCCTGGACCAGCGCTTCGAGCACGCGTCGGTTTAGCTTCTGCGAGTCCACCCGCTGGCAGAAGTCGAGCAGGTCCTTGAACGGCCCGCCGGCCTGGCGCGCATCGGCGACCGCCTCGCAGGCGCCGCGGCCGACGCCCTTCACCGCGCCCAGGCCGTAGCGGATGGTGCGCGCGTCGAGCGCGCGGAACATGTACTGCGAGGCGTTGACGTCCGGCGGCTGCACCGTCAATCCGCTGGCGCGCGCATCCTCCAGGAAGGTCACCACCTTGTCGGTGTTGTCCATGTCCGAGGACAGCGTCGCCGCCATGAACTCGGCCGGGTGGTGCGCCTTCAGCCAGGCGGTCTGGTAGGCCACCAGCGCGTAGGCGGCCGAGTGCGACTTGTTGAAGCCGTACTCGGCGAACTTCTCCATCAGGTCGA
>CBININ010000079.1:0-9071 GCA_966250755.1 uncultured Gammaproteobacteria bacterium
GCGATCAGCAGCTTGTCGCCGCGCACGATGCCGCCGATGGTGGTGGCCTCGGGCAGGTCGAGCTCCTCCAGCGAGCGGCCGATCACCCGGGAGGTGCGGCGGTCGCCGCGCACGACCGCCTCGATCGCCTCGGCGGCGCCGCGGCGCAGCGAGTACACCTGGGCCGGCGCGCCCTCGCGGATGTGCGCGAGCAGCGCGCCGAGCGTGACCTGCTGCGGGCTGACCGCGATGTCGATGGTGCCGCCCTCCACCAGCTCCGCGTACGAGGGCCGGTTGATCAGCGCCATCACCCGCGGGCAGCCCAGGCGCTTGGCCAGCATCGCCGAGAGGATGTTGGCCTCGTCGTCGTTGGTCAGCGCCATGTACACGTCGGTCTGGTCGATGTTCTCCTCGCGCAGCAGGTCCTCGTCGGCGCAGTCGCCGACCAGCACGATGGAATTGAGCAGTTCCTCGGCGATCGAGCGGGCGCGCTCGCGCGAGCGTTCCAGCACCTTGACCTGGTAGCGCTTTTCCAGCGTGCGCGCCAGCTTGCGGCCGATGTTGCCGCCGCCGGCGATCAGCAGGCGGCGGGTGGGCCGGTTGACCAGCCGGCGCAGCTCGCTCATCACCGTGGTGATGTTGCGCGCGTCGGCCAGGAAGAACACCTCGTCGTCCTCCTGGATCACCGTGCTGCCCTCGGGCTTGAGCGGCCGGCCGCGGCGGAAGATCGCCGCCACGCGCGCGTCCACGTGCGCCGGCAGGTGCTGGCGCAGTTCGCGGATCTCGTGGCCGACCAGCGCGCCGTCGCGCACGGCGCGCACACCGACCAATTGCGCACGGCCATTGGCGAAGTCCAGCACCTGCAGCGCGCCGGGGTATTCGATCAGCCGCTCGATGTGGCGACAGACCAGCTGCTCGGGGCTGATCGCCGCGGTGACCGCGCTGGCGATGGCCATGTACTCCGCCTCGCGCAGCCGGGCCACGCGCGTGGGCGTCCTGAACTGGCGCTCGGCGACCTGGCAGGCGACCAGGTTGACCTCGTCGCTGGAGGTGACGGCGACCAGCAGCTCGGCCTCTTCGGCGCCGGACTGGGCCAGCACGCTGGGCAGCGAGGCATGGCCGACCACGGTGCGGATGTCGAGCTTCTCGGCGAGCTCGCGCAGGCGCTGGTGGTCGGTGTCCACCACGGTGATGTCGTTGTTCTCGGTCGCCAGCGAGGCCGCCACCGAGGTACCGACCTGGCCCGCACCCAAGATCAGGATCTTCATGCTCACCCTTGCGGCACCGGCCGCCCGATGGCGCGCATCATAGCGCGCGGCACCTTGGCTGGCCGGGGGCGGGCGGTGATCCGGGCCGCGGCCTCAGTCCGGCGTGTCCAGCCCTTGCGTGAAGCAGCGCGCGGCCAAGCCGGCCTGGCTGACCAGGAACCAGTCGCGGCGATTGGCCGAACCGACCGGGCGTACACGGCCGCCGTCGACGTCGCCAGGCGCGAAGCAGGTGGGCCTGGCCCGCGGCTGCGAGAACAGCAGCACGCGCTTCGCCGGCTCCTGCGCCAGCCACGCGGCGCCGCGGCGCATCTGCTCGGCGGCGGGTTGGCGGTAGCCGAATTCCTCGACCGGGCCGATCGCCTGCAGCAGGTTCTGCTCCTTCCACTGCACCAGCCCGATCGCCACGTCGGGCCCCGCGGCGGCGCGCGCCTGCTGCATCAGCTGCCGCGCCGAACTGCTCGGATCGAGTACCGGATGCACGACCAGGCCATAGCCGCACCACAGCGCGACCAGCAGCGCGGCCGCGGGGCGGAAGGCATGCGGCGGTCGCCACCACGCCGCGGCCAGCAGGCCGATGGCGCCCACTACCAGCAGCATCCACCACAGCGCGGCCGCTTCCGCGCCGAGTCCGCGATCGGCCACGAGCGACTGCACGAAGCGCGGCGCCGGCACCTGCATCGCCGCCAGTCCGACACCCGCCAGCGCCACGCTGCCCACCAGCGCGAACAGCCACAGTGCGCGCCGGAATCCGGCGCTCGCCGCCACGCGCGACAGGTGGGGCGCCGCCGCCCAGGCCACCGCGGGCAGCATCGGCAGGATGTACATGTCGCGCTTGCCCGGGCTGGCGCTGAAGAAGACCAGTACCAGCAAGGCCCAGGCCAGCGGCAGCCAGCTGCGCGCGTCACGCGCGCGCCAGGCGTCGCGCCAGTCGCGCCACAGCCAGCCGAAGGCCAGCGAGAACGGCAGCCAGAACATCGCGATCACCGCGGGGAAGTACCAGGCCGGCTTGTGGTGGTGCCAGGCCTCGGCGTAGCGCGTGGCGGTCTGCTTGAACAGCAGGTTGTCGAGGTAGGCGCGATGCGCGGGGTCGCCATCCGCCAGCGCCATGGTCACCATCGGCACCAGCCAGGCCAGCAACGGCGCCAGGAAGGCCAGCGCGCCCAGCGCCCAGCGCAGTCGCGCGGGCGGGATCGTCGCCAGCCCCTGCCAGCCGCGGCGGCGCATCAGCGCGGCGGGCAGCAGCACCAGCAAGGGCAAGAAGCCCACGCCCTTGAGCACCACGCCCGCGCCCGCCGCCGCGCAGCCGATGAAGTACCAGCGCCACCGCGGGCCGAGCAGCACGTGCCGCAGCAAGCCGTAGAGCGAGAGCGTGGTGGCGAACACCAGCGTGGGATCGATCTGCGCGCGCTTGAACTGGTAGACGAACTGCAGGCAGCACAGCACCGCGATCGCGCCGGCCATTCCCGCGCGGTGGTCCCACGCACGGCGGCCGAAGTCGTACACCAGCCACAGCACGCCAAGTCCCGCGAACAGCGAAGGCAGCAGGAACGACAGCCGCCATTCACCGGTCAGCGCATGCGCGGCGGCAAGGATCCAGAAATACAGCGGCGGCTTGTCCGGATACAGCTCGTGGCCGCGATGCGGGAACCACCAGTCGCCGCCCTCGACCATCTGTTTGGCGACCAGGACGAAACGCGGCTCGTCGCTCGGCCAGGGCTCGCGCAAGCCCAGCCCCGCGGACAGCACCAGCAGCGCCAGGCCGAACAGCCACAGCAACTGGCGGCGCTGCGCGGCGTCGAATTCAGGCATGGGCGGCGGTGTCTGCGGCCTTCACCAGCACAGCGTAGAAGAATCCGTCCATGCCGTCCTCTCCGGGCAGGCGCTGGCGGCCCGCGCCGGCCTCGCGGCCGAAGCGCGCGTCCAGGGATCCCGGCTGCGCATCCGGCGTGCGCGCGAGGAAGTCGGCGACCTGGGCCTGGTTCTCCTCGCGCAGGATCGAACAGGTCGCGTAGAGCAGGCGGCCGCCCGGCGCGAGCCGCGGCCACAGCGCGTCGAGCAGGCGCGCCTGCAGGGCGCACAGCGCCGGCAGGTCGGTGTCGCGGCGATGCCACTTGATGTCGGGCTGGCGGCGGATGATGCCGGTGGCCGAGCAGGGCGCGTCGAGCAGGATCGCATCGAAGGGCGCCTCGCCGGCGAAGGCCTCCGGCGCCGTGGCATCCACTGCGCCGAGCCGTACCGACGAGGACACCAGGCCCAGCCGCGCAAGCGTGTCGCCGACGCGGCGCAGGCGGCGCTTGTCCACGTCGGTGGCCAGCACCTTGCCCGCCGCGGCGCAGCGCAGCGCCAGCTGCGCGGTCTTGCCGCCGGGCGCGGCGCAGGCGTCGAGCCCGCGCGCATCGGCCGCGGGCGCGAGTGCGTCCACCGCCAGCTGCGCGGCGGCGTCCTGCACCCACACCGCGCCGTCCTTCCAGCCGGGCAGGCGTTCGGGCGCGATGCGATCGTCCACCCGCAGGCTGTTCGCGGGCAGGCCGGGCCGGGCGATGATGCCCGCGCCCGTCAGTCGCTGCGCATACGCCTCGCGGGTGCCGACACGCGGATTGACCGCCAGCCACAAGGGCGCGGCGACGTTGCCGGCGGCGAGGATGGCCTCGGCTTCGTCGCCCCAGTCGCGGGCGATCCGTTCGACCAGCCAGTCGGGATAGGACAGGGCGATCGCCGGATCCGGCGAGGCCGGCAGCGGTTCGCGGGTCGCGCGCCGCAGCACCGCGTTGACCAGGCCCACGTGCCGCGAGCGGCCGAGTTCGCGCGCGGCCTCGGCGGTGGCCGCGACCGCCGCGTGCGCATCCAGGCCCAGCGCATCGAGCTGCGCCAGGCCGCAGAGCAGCAGGCAGTGCACGATGTCGTCGCGGCCGCGCAGGCCGCGCTCCATCCAGGCCTCGAGCGCGAACTCGTAGCGCCGGCGGTGGCGCAGCACGGCGAAGCAGATCGCCTCGAGCAATGCGCGGTCCCGGGCATCGGCGATGCCAGGCAAGGCTTCGGCGAGTACGGCCTTGAGCGAACGACCCTCGCCGAGCACGGCCAGCACGGCGCCCGCTGCCTGCGCGCGCAGGGCCGCGCCGGGCGCGCTCACGAGGAGGCCAGCCGCGGACGCGCGTTGAGGTAGTCGGCCACCGCCATCGGCCGCCCGCCTTCGCGCTGGACCTGCAGCAGGCGCAGCGCTCCCTCGCCGCAGGCGATATCCAGGCCGGTGCGCGCGGCCAGCAGCACCGTGCCGGGCACGTGCGCATGTGCCAGCGGCAGCGCGCGGGCGGCGTGGATGCGCAGGCGCTCGCCCGCGACCATCGCTTCGCAGATGGGCCAGGGATGGAAGGCGCGCACACGACGCTCCAGCTGCGCGGCCGGGAGCCCCCAATCCAGTTTCGCTTCGGCCTTGTCGAGCTTGGCGGCGTAGGTCACGCCGACGTCGGGCTGCGGCTGCGGCGTCGGCTTGAGTCCGGCGCGCAGCAGTCCCAGGCCATCCTCGAGCACCTCGGCGCCGAGTGCGGCGAGGCGATCGTGCAGGCTGCCGCCGGTGTCGTTGTCGCCGATCGGCGTGGCCAGCGAGAGCAGCACCGGGCCGGTGTCCAGGCCCTTCTCCATCTGCATCAGGCAGACGCCGGTCTGCGCATCACCCGCTTCGATCGCGCGCTGGATCGGCGCGGCGCCGCGCCAGCGCGGCAGCAACGAGGCATGCACGTTCCAGCAACCATGTCGCGGGATCGCCAACACCGAGGACGGCAGGATCAGGCCATAGGCGACCACGATCATCAGGTCCGGCGCCAACGCCTCGAGCTGTTCGCGCGACCGCGCCGACCTGAAGTTTTCCGGCTGGAACACCGGGATGCCGCGCGACAGCGCCTCGAGCTTGACCGGCGAGGCCTGAAGCTGGCGGCCGCGCCCGGCCGGACGGTCGGGCTGGGTGTAGGCCGCGACGACCTCGCCACGGCGCGCGGCCGCGCGCAGGGCCGGCACGGCGAACTCCGGCGTGCCGGCGAAGACCAGGCGCAGCGCCATCAGGCGGCGTCTTCGCCCAGTCGCTTCTGCTTGGCCAGCTTCTTGCGCACCAGCTCGCGCTTGAGCGGCGAGAGGTAATCCACGAAGACCTTGCCCGCCAGGTGGTCCATCTCGTGCTGGATGCAGACCGCCAGCAGGCCGTCGGCGCTCAGCTCGAAGGCCTTGCCGTCACGGTCGAGTGCGCGCACCGTCACAGAATCGGCGCGCGTTACGTCGGCATAGATGCCGGGCACGGACAGGCAGCCTTCCTGGTAGACCTGGCTGCCCTGCTTGTCGGTGATCTCCGGGTTGATGAAGACCATCGGGCTGGACTTGTCCTCGCTCACGTCCAGCACGAGCAGGCGCTGGTGCACGTCCACCTGGGTGGCGGCCAGGCCGATGCCGGGGGCCGCGTACATGGTCTCGAACATGTCGTCGATCAGCCGGCGCATGGCGTCGTCCACGCGCTCGACCGGCTTGGCGACGGTGCGCAGGCGCGGGTCGGGGAACTCGAGAATGGGGAGTTTGGCCATGGCGGGGTCGACGCGGCGGGGCGGATCACGGGGGGTCGGTCCCGTATTGTAGACCCTGTGCTTGCAAAACGCCCGCTGATCTGGGCTATATTGCCGTCACTTGTCTTGGGGAATCAGGTGGATAGCGGCCATGTTTAAACGGCTTCTTGCAGTCTCGACTGCCATGCTTCTCACCCTCGCCTCCTTTGCCTTCGCGGCAGAGCTCGCGCAGGACCATCCGACTTCCTACACCGTCAAGAAGGGCGACACGCTGTGGGACATCTCGGCGCGCTTCCTCAAGCAGCCGTGGCTGTGGCCGGAGATCTGGCAGGCCAACCCGCAGGTCAAGAACCCGCACCTGATCTACCCGGGCGACGTGCTGAGCCTGGTGTACGTGAACGGCGAGCCGCGCATCACCCGTGACGAGGGCCCGGGCCCGCAGGTGCGGATGAGCGACGCCATCGAGACCATCCCGCTCTCGCAGATCGAGCCCTTCCTCAAGCAGCTGACCGTGGTGCAGGATCCGAAGTCCTTCCCCTACGTGGTCGGCCTGGAAGAAGACCGCCTGCTCACCGGCGCCGGCCAGGTGGTGTACGTGCGCGGCATGGCCAACGCCGCCCCCGGCGTGCAGGTCCAGATCGCCCGGCCGGTCAGCTACTACGCGATGAGCAAGACGCTGCACAACGGCCGTCGCTCGGGCGGCCTGACGCCGGTCGACTTCCGTTCCAACCTCACCCACATCCACTGGGGCTATGGCGACGCCACCACCGAAGCGGTGGGCGAGAAACTCGGCTACGAACTGATGATGCACTCGCAGGGCGAAGTGACGCGGGTGCAGGGCGACGTGGCGGTGGTGCTGCTGCAGGACGAAGGCCGCGAGGTGCGGGTCGGCGACCGCGTGCTGCCGGTGGAGGACATGCCCTACTGCAACTGCTTCCAGCCGCATGCCGCGCCGTCGATCCCGGACGGCGCGCAGGTGCTGGCGGTCGCCGATGGCCTGAAGTTCTCCGGCCCGCGCGTCGTCATCGCCCTCAACGTCGGCAGCCGCGACGGCGTGGACAACGGCACCACCTTCTCGGTCTGGCACGACGGCGCGATGCGCCCCGACATCGTCGCCCATCGCAGCAAGCTCGGCGCCATGGCCGACAAGGTCCAGATGCCCGACGACTACCTGGGCCACGCGATGGTGTTCCGCACCTTCGAGAAGGTCAGCTACGCGCTGGTGATGGACGGCATCCGCCCGATCCGCGTGGGCGACGAACTGAAGGCGCCGAACGCGACGCAATAGCCCGACAGGCGACGCCCAACTTGGCTGACATCGCGGCGCCTGCGGGCGCCGCGATGCTGTCCGGGCCATGGAAGACGACGCCTTGCTGGTTTTCGCGCGCTGCAATGCGCCCACCGCCGCGCTGCGGGCGCTGCTCGACGCCTGCGGCGGTGCGGCCGCGGCGCGCGCCGCCGGCGCCCCGGCCTGGCGCGCGGCGGGGGTGCCCGAGGCCTGCTTCGCCGCCATCGACACGCCCGATGCACGCGCATTGGACCAGGATCGCCACTGGCGGGCGGCGTCGCCGCGGCATCGCCTGCTGGCCTGGAACAGCCCCGACTACCCGGCGCTGTTGCGCGAGGCCCCGTCGCCGCCGGCCATCCTGTTCCTGGCCGGTGACGCCGACTTGCTCTGGCATCCGCAGGGCGCGGTGGTCGGCAGCCGCCGGCCCAGCGCGGGCGGGCTCGACCACGCGCGCCGCTTCGCCCGCGCCTTCGGCCGCGCCGGACTGGCGGTCACCAGTGGATTGGCCTCGGGCATCGACACCGCCGCGCACCTGGGCGCGCTCGACAGCTTCCGCACGATCGCCGTGCTCGGCACGGGGCCGGATCGCGCCTTCCCCGTCGGCAACGCGGGCCTGCTCGATCGCATCGCCGCCACGGGCGTGGTGGTGAGCGAGCATCCGCCGGGGACCGGCGGCATCGCCTCGCACTTCCCCACCCGGAACCGCATCGTCGCCGCGCTCTCGCTGGGCACGCTGGTGGTGGAGGCGGCGCTGCGCTCGGGCGCGCTCATAACCGCACGGCTGGCGGCCGAGGCCGGGCGCGAGGTCTTCGCCCTGCCGGGCTCGATCGACAACCCGCTGGCGCGCGGCTGCCATCGGCTGATCCGCCAGGGCGCCGGCCTGGCGGAAACGCCCGAGGAGATCGTCGAGGCACTGGCGCCGCTGGCCGAGGGCCTCGGGGCCGCCCTGCGCGGCCGCCTTGCCGCGGCCGAGGGCCTTGAAGCAGCCGTTGGCCGCCCGCACTCAGGCGGTGAGATGGAACGCCGGGTCCTGGCCGCCATCGGCCACGACCCGGTGAACCTCGACCAACTTTGCGTACGCACGGGATTGACGGTCGGACCCCTGTCGGCCATGCTGCTGGCCATGGAACTGAACGGGAAGATCAGCGCTGCGCATGGCCGTTACACCCGTCGTTCCTGAGCCCCTCCGGCGCGCCGGCCCACGGCGTTTACTGGACTAACCAAGGGTGACCAAAGCAGGGTGATGAAAGAAGAAACCATACTCGACGTCCTGCTCTATCTCTTCGAGAACTACTTCTACGACGACCCCGACGCCGTCCGCGACCGCGACTCCCTCCAGGCCAGCCTGATCCAGGCCGGTTTCTCCCCCACCGAAATCAGCAAGGCCTTCGACTGGCTCGAGGAGCTGGCCAACCAGCGTCCCGGACTTTCGCCGCCGCGCGCCAACGGTCCGGTGCGGGTGTTCGTGGAGGCCGAGGTCGACCGGCTCGACCGCGAGTGCCTGGGCTTCCTGATGTTCCTGGAGCAGCACGGCGTGGTGGACGCCGACCAGCGCGAGCTGGTGATCGACCGCGCCATGGCCCTGGACCAGGACGAGGTGGACCTGGACGACCTGAAATGGGTCGTGCTGATGGTGCTGTTCAACCAGCCGGGGGCCGAGGCGGCCTTCGCCTGGATGGAGAGCCAGATGTTCGGCGACGATCCGGAGCCGATCAATTAGGTTCGGGACCTTGCCGGCCTCCGGCCGGCGCGCGGCCTGGCGGCTGTCGGCGGCTCCGCCCAGCAAGGGTCAATCTCAGGTTTTCCTGATACGGGAATGCGGTCGCGCTTGACAGCGTCGGCCTCCCCGACCCCTTAATAAAAAAGAGGGCCCGCGGATACGCGGGCCTTGCCGTCTGGGCGACCGCCCTCTTCACCGCTTCCGGAGCACCCTGCGTTGGCCAAGAACCTGCTCATCGTCGAATCGCCCGCCAAGGCCAAGACGATCAACAA
>CBININ010000080.1:0-9058 GCA_966250755.1 uncultured Gammaproteobacteria bacterium
AGGCCGGCGCCCGCCGTCGTCGGCGCGCTGCTCGGCGGGGCCGTGCTGGGCCTGGCGGCGAGCTTTGGCCTCGTGCCGGGCGAGGCCTGGCTCATCGCCGGCGCCGCGCTGGCGCTGCTGGCAGCGATCGACGGCTTCGTGCTGGTGCGTCGGGCCACGCCACTGGTTCGTCGCGAGCT
The DNA here is from genome assembly GCA_966250755.1 of uncultured Gammaproteobacteria bacterium. Lineage (GTDB taxonomy): Bacteria > Pseudomonadota > Gammaproteobacteria > Xanthomonadales > Xanthomonadaceae > Arenimonas. Next base: position 180 of record CBININ010000080.1, read on the forward strand.
GCCGGCGGTGGTCCCGGTGGGCGTGGAGCGCGAATGCACGCTGCATGTCGCCGCCGGCGACAGCGCGGGCCTGCACGCGGAAGTGTTCGACCTGCTACCGGGCGAATGGCCGGTCCACGGCCTGCCGCGCGCGCTCGACCTCAGCCCCGGCAACGAATCCGTCTTCGCCTATCGCTTCACGCCGACCGAGCGCGGACGCTTCGAGTTCGCCGGCGTGCAGCTGCGGCTGCGCTCGCCATTGCGGTTGTGGCGGCAGCGCCGGACGACCGGCGCGGCGCAGGCCGTACGCGTGTATCCCAACTTCGCGCCGCTGGCGCGCTTCGCGCTGTTCAGCGCCGAACAGGCCTCGCGGGTGATCGGTGCGCACGTGCAGCGCAGCCGCGGCGAGGGCACCGAATTCCACCAGCTGCGCGACTACCGCGTCGGCGACAGCCTGCGGCAGGTCGACTGGAAGGCCAGCCAGCGCACCCGCCGGCTGATTTCGCGCAGCTACCAGCACGAGCGCAACCAGCAGGTGGTGATGCTGCTGGACACCGGCCGCCGCTTGCTGGCGCGCGACGACACGCTGTCCCACTTCGACCACGTGCTCAACGCCAGCCTCGTCGTGTCCTACCTCGCGCTGCGCCGCGGCGACGCGGTCGGGCTGCTGGCGACCGGCGGCGAACCGCGCTGGCTGGCGCCGCAGCGCGGCCTGGGCGCGGTGGACACGATCCTCAACACCACCTTCGACCTGCAGCCAAGGCCGGTCGCCACCGACTACCTGGAGGCGGCCACGCAACTGTCCCTGCGCCAGCGCCGGCGCGCGCTGGTGATGCTGGTGACCAATGTGCGCGACGAGGATATCGAGGACCTGCTGGCGGCGGTGCGCCTGCTGCAGCGCCGCCACCTGGTCTGCGTGGCCAGCCTGCGCGAGCAGGCACTGGACACGGCGATCGAGCGGCCGGTGGATTCGCTGGAACAGGCGATCGGCGCCGGCGCGCTGGCGCGCTACCTCGACGAGCGTGCGCGCGCGCATCGCAGCCTGCGCGCGGAAGGGGTGATGGTGCTGGACGTGACCTGCGCGCAGTTGCCGGCGGCGCTGGTCGAACGCTACCTTGCCGTGACCCGCGCCGGATCCCTGTAGGCCGTCAGTCTGCGCTGACCAGCAGCGCGTCGCGGTCGCGCAGCATCGCATAGACCTCGTCGGTCTGCGGATGCTTTCCGTGCCAGAGCTCGAAGGCAAGCGCCGCCTGCTCGACCAGCATGCCGAGCCCGTCGATGGCATGCGCGCAGCCGGCGCCGCGGGCCCAGGCCAGGAAGCCGATCGCCGCCTCGCCATAGCTCAGGTCCACCGCCGCGCTGCGCGAGGCCGCGAGCGGGAACGGCAGCGACATCGGCGCGCCGGCATGGCCGGCCGCCGTGGCATTGACGATCAGGTCGAAGCCGCCCAGGTTCGGCAGGTCGTCCCAGTAGCGCGAATGCGCGCGACCGGGCTGCTGCAGCGCGTCCACCAGGGCATCGGCGCGCTCGGCATGGCGGTTGACCACGAACAGCTCGCCGATGCCGGCATCCAGCAGCGCCGGCGCCACGCCGTGCGCCGCGCCACCCGCGCCCAGCAGCAGGGTGCGGCGGCCGCGCAGGTCCAGCGCATGGCGGCCGGCGAGGTCACGCACCAGCCCGGCGCCGTCGGTGTTGTCGCCGAACCAGTCCTCGCCGTCGCGGCGCAGGGTGTTCACCGCACCGGCGCGGCGGGCGCGCTCGCTGGTATTCGCGCACAGGTGCAGCGCGGCCTGCTTGTGCGGCAGGGTCAGGTTGGCGCCGGTGCCGCCCGCCGCGGCGAAGTCCGCCAGCGCCGCCGACAACTGCCAGGGCTCGCAGTCGATCGCCGAGTAGGACAACGCGATGCCCAGCTGCCTGCCGAATGCGGCGTGGATGCGCGGCGACAGCGAATGCGCCACCGGATGACCGAACACCGCGAGTCGCGCACTCATGCCTTCACTCCTGCAGCCAGGCGGCCGCGTCCAATGCGAAATACGTGAGGATGCCGTCGGCGCCGGCGCGCTTGATCGACACCAGCGATTCCAGCGCACAGGCGCGCTCGTCGAGCCAGCCGTTCTGGCCGGCGGCCTTGAGCATCGCGTACTCGCCGCTGACCTGGTAGACGAAGGTGGGCGCGCCGAAGCGGTCCTTCACGCGGCGCACGATGTCGAGGTAAGGCAGGCCAGGCTTGATCATCACCATGTCGGCGCCCTCGTCGAGGTCCAGGCCGACTTCGCGCAGGGCCTCGTCCGAGTTGGCCGGGTCCATCTGGTAGGTGTACTTGTTGCCCTTGCCCAGGCTCGATGCCGAGCCCACCGCATCGCGGAACGGCCCGTAGAAGCTGGAGGCGTACTTGGCCGAGTAGGCCAGGATGCGGGTGTGGACGTGGCCGCCGGCTTCCAGCGCGCGACGGATCTCGCCGATGCGGCCGTCCATCATGTCGCTGGGGGCGACGATGTCGGCGCCGGCCTCGGCGTGCGAGAGCGCCTGCCGCACCAGCGCGGCATTGGTCTCGTCGTTGAGGACGTAGCCGCCGGCGTCGATCAGGCCGTCCTGGCCGTGGGTGGTATAGGGATCCAGCGCCACGTCGGTGATCACGCCGAGTTCGGGGAAGCGCGATTTCAGGGCGCGAATCGCGCGCTGGGCCAGCCCGTCGGCCGCCCAGGCGGCGGCGCCGTCGAGCGACTTGGCCTCCGGCGCGGTGACCGGGAACAGGGTGATCGCCGGGATCCGCAGCGCCACCGCCCGCTCGGCCACCCGCAGCAATTCCTCGATCGACAGGCGCTCGACGCCCGGCATCGAGGCCACCGGCGCGCGGCCGGCCAGTTCGTGGACGAAGACCGGCAGGATCAGGTCGTCGGCCGACAGCCGGTGCTCGCGCATCAGCCGGCGGGAGAAGTCGTCGCGGCGCATCCGCCGCGGCCGGGTGTGGGGAAAGGCCATCGTTCGCTCCGGTGCCCGGGCATGATACCGCCCCCGCTTCCCGGCGGACCCGCCGCCACGCGGCCGGCAGGACCGTATGGAGGCGGGCAACCGGTCGCCCGGCCAATCCACTGGCCGACGGCCCCGTGCTGATGCAGGATGGCCGGGGGGACTGCCGGGGATGGACCCGGCCAGGACGAAACGGCTTGCCGATGCCGAAGTTGGACCGACCGCTCACGCCGGAGCCCCAGGGCTTCGTGCACGCCTTGTTGGGGGCGCAGGACATGGCCACGCTGGCCTATGTCGCGGTCGAGCACTTGCGCGCGCTCGGTCCCTCCCACGTGCAGCTGGTGTGGAACCACGCGCCGGGCGATCCGCAGCTGCACACCTCCGACGACCAGCCGGCCGCGGCGCCGGTGATGCAGTTGCTCGAGCAGGCGCGGCGCCACGGCGGCCGCGCCGACATGCCGCATCCCGACGGCCACGGCACCCTGCGGGTGGACCTGCTCGCGCAAAACACGGGGCTGTGGATCGCACTGGCCACGCGCCTGGCCGGCACCGCGCCGCCGCCCGGCTGGCACGACGCGCTGGCGGCGCTGGCCGTGCGCGGTCAGTCGCTGCTGCACACCCAGCGCCTGCAGGTGGACGTCGAGCGCCTGGCCAACGCCGAGCGCCTGCAGCGCGCGCTGTTCGCGATCAGCGACCTCGCCAGCTCCGACCTGAGCACCGCCGACGTGCTGCACGGCCTGCACCAGATCGTCGGCAGCCTGATGTACGCCGAGAACTTCTACATCGTGCGCTTCGATGCCGACCGCCAGGCGATCCGCTTCCTGTACTTCGCCGACAGCCACGACCCGGAGGTGCCCGATCCGGACGAGGAACTCTCGCCGCTGGAGATGGGCAACAGCCTCACCCTGCACCTGTTGCGCCACGGCAAGCCGGTGCGCGGGCCCTCGCGCAGCCTGCGCGAGGTGCTCAACGCGCCGCTCGACGAGGGCCTCGGGCCGGACGCCGAGGACTGGCTGGGGGTGCCGATCCTGGAGGACGGCGTGGTGCGCGGCGCGGTGGTGGTGCAGAGCTACGATCCGGCGGTGCGCTACAGCGAGGCCGACCAGGCCCTGCTCGGCTACGTGGCCCAGCACATCCTCAGCGCGCTGTCGCGGCGCGATGCCCAGGAGGAGCTCGAGCGCCGCGTCGAAGTGCGCACCCACGAGCTTCGCCGCGAGATCCGCGAACGCGAACGCAGCGAACAGCTGCAACGCGCACTGTTCCGGATCGCCGAGCTGTCGGTGTCCAGCGCCAGCATGGAGGCCTTCTACGCCTCGGTGCACGAGATCGTCGGCGAACTGCTGGACGCCCGCAACTTCTACATCGCGCTGCTGACCGACGACGACCAGGCGCTGGAATTCCCCTACTCGGTGGACGAGCGCGACCAGCGCCACCCGCGGCGCGCGCTCGGCCGCGGCTTGAGCGAATACGTGCTGCGCACCGCCCAACCCCTGCTGGCCGACCGCACCGGCATCGAGGCGCTGGAGGCGATCGGCGAGGTGGTGTCGCTGGGTACCAAGTCGGTGTGCTGGCTGGGCGTGCCGCTGATGGTGGGCAACCGCGCCCGCGGCCTGATCACCGTGCAGAGCTACACGCCGGACTACCTCTACACCCCGCGCGACGAGGAGCTGCTGAGCTTCGTCAGCTTCCACATCGCCAACGCGCTGCAGCGTCGCCAGGCCGACGAGTCCCTGCGCCAGGCCTACGGCGAGCTCGAGCGCCGGGTCGAGCACCGCACGCGCGAACTGGCCGACGCCAACGTCGAACTGCGGGCGCAGATCAGCGTGCGCGAAAGCGTCGAGGACAAGCTCAAGCATGAAGCGCTGCACGACGCCCTGACCGGCCTGCCCAATCGCAGCCAGTTGCTGCTCGCGCTGGAGCGCAACCTGCGGCGCTTCCAGGCCGACCCCAGCCAGGCCTTCGCAGTGCTGTTCCTGGACCTGGACCGCTTCAAGATCGTCAACGACTCGGTCGGCCACCTGGTGGGCGACGAGCTGCTCAAGGAGGCCGCGGCGCGGATCGGCGAGTGCGTGCGCGGGCCGGACGTGGTGGCGCGGCTGGGCGGCGACGAATTCGCCATCGTGCTCGACCGCGTCGCCGACGCCGCCGAGGCGGTGAACGTGGCCGACCGGGTGATGGGCCGCTTGTCGGAGCCGATGCGCATCGGCGGCAAGGAGCTCTACACCTCGGCCAGCATCGGCATCGCGCTGGCCAACGAGCGCTACCGCAATCCCGAGGAGTTGCTGCGCGACGCCGACGTGGCGATGTACCGCGCCAAGGCCGCCGGACGCCAGCGCTTCGCGCTGTTCGACCAGGGCCTGCACGAGGATGCGCTCAAGCAACTGGAGCTGGAAGGCGACCTGCGCCGGGCCGTGCAGCGCGCCGAGTTCGAGCCCTTCTACCAGCCGATCGTGCGCCTGTCCGACGGCGCCGTGGTCGGCTACGAGGCCTTGATGCGCTGGCTCAGCCCCGAGCGCGGCTGCCTGGAACCGTCGGCCTTCCTGGAGACGGCCGAGGAAACCGGCACGCTCTCGCAGGTGGACTGGCAGATCTACGATCATGTCTGCTGCGACATCCGCGCGCTGTCGGCCCACGGCGCGTACGTCACCATCAATGTCTCGCCACGCCACCTGCGCGCGCATGCCTTCAGCGAGCGCCTGCTGGCGCTGCTGGCCAGCCACGAGGTCGATCCGGCTTGCCTGCGGCTGGAGGTCACCGAGGGCGCGCTGCTGGAGAACCCCGAGCAGGTGCAGCTGTGCCTCGGGCAGTTGCGCGCGGCCGGCGTGCAGACGCTGCTGGACGATTTCGGCACCGGCTTCTCGTCCCTGTCCTACCTGCACCGCTTCCCGCTGCAGGGCCTGAAGGTGGACCGCAGCTTCGTGGCCGCGCTGCAGTACGGCGAGAGCGGCGGCAGCACGGCGATCGTGCGCGCGATCCGACTGATGGCGGACTCGCTGGGCCTGGAAGTGGTGGCCGAAGGCATCGAGACCGAGGAGCAGCGCCAGCAGCTGCGCCTGCTCGGCCTGAGCCTGGGGCAGGGCTTCCTGTTCGCGCGGCCGGCGCCCTTGCTCGAAGTGCTGGAAGCGCGCGACGCGACGGCGCCGGCCTAGCGGGCGGCGAGCAGGCCGACGGCGCGCATCCAGTCGATCGTGTCCGCCAGCAAGCGCCGCCAGGGCGTGAGCCGGTAGTCGAGTTCGGCGATGGCGCGGCCGCTGTCCACCTGCAGGTGCTTGCAGGTGAAGATCGCGGCCTCCGGGGTGATCTCGGGCATCCTGCGCGTCAACAGCGAACGCCAGTAGACCAGTTGCGCAAAGCCGCGCAGCGCGAACGCCGGGGTTGCGCGGCGCGGCACCGGTTTGCCGAGCAGGCGGCCGGCCTCGGTGACCAATTCCAGGAAGCTCGCGTGCTCGCCGCCGAGCAGGTAGGCGCGGCCGAAGCGGCGGTCCTGCCATGCGCGCACCTGGGCCTTCGCGATCTCGCGCACGTCGGCGAAGGCGCCCGAGCCGGGCGGTACGCCGGGCAGTTCGCCGCGCTCCACCAGACCGACCAGTCGTGACCAGTTGTGCGTGTCGCCCGGCCCGAGCACGTGCGCGGGCTGGCAGACGATCCAGGGCAGCGGCGACTGCCGCACCGACTGTTCGGACAGGAACTTCGTGCGCTCGTAATTGATCCAGCTCTCGCCGCCGCGCTCGGGTACGTCCTCGCGCAGCACGCCCTTCACGAGGTGCGAGTAGGCCGAGACGCTGGAGGTGTGGACGAAGGCGCCCACGCCCGCCCCCGCGGCCGCCTGCAGCAGGCGCTGCGTGCCGTCGACATTCGTGCGCGTCTGGGCCGCGTTGCCGGGCCGCCAGGTGTTGGTGTCGGCGGCGGTATGGAAGACCGCCTCGACGCCCGCGCAGGCTGCATCGAGCGAGGCGCCGTTGCCGAGGTCGCCGCGCACCGGCATGGCGCCCAGTCCGGCGATCACCGCGTCCGACGCCGGCCGCCGCGACAACCCGCGCACCGTGACACCGCGTCCCACCAGCTCCCGGGTCAAATGCTGACCGAGAAATCCGGCACCGCCCGTCACCAACACCGTCGTCATGCCGGGAGGATATCCGTGTTAATGCGGACCTGGGCGCACAGTTTCGATCAACACCTGCGCACATCTGTCCGAACTGCGTCGACGCTCACGTTTCCAAGAAATGAGGTGATGAAGGATGGCTAACCCCCCGGTGCGACAGCATTTATGAACACCATCGTGATCCTCGCTGCTGCCTTCCCCCTCGCCATCGCCGCCGCCGGCCTGCGCCGCGTTCCGGCCCAGAACGCCCGCCCGGTGCACCGTTTCGGCCGCTATCGCCGCATCCTCGGCCCGGGCTGGCACTGGATCATCCCGCTGGCCGAACGCACCGGCCGCGAGGTCGACCTGATCGGCCACCGCGTCCAGGTCGACTCCGACACGCAGTCGCGGCGCGCGGTGCTGTATTACCAGGTGATGGAACCCGAGAAGGCCGGCGCCACGCTGGAATCCATCGACGAGTTCGTCGCCGGGCAGGCCCGCGAAGCGCTCGGCCAGGCCAGCCAGGGCCCTGACCAGCTCAAGCAGGAACTCAATCGCCGGGTCGGCCGGCTGGGCCTGCGCGTCATCCGCTGCAGCCTGCTGGTTTCGTAGCACGAGGCTTCCGGCTTCCAGGATCGCGCCGGGCGCGCACACCGCGCCGCAAGCGGCGACAATGCGGGGCATGACCGCATTGCCTGACCTGCTGCCGGCGCTCGAGTCCGGCCTGGACGAACTCGGCCTGCCGCGCGCGCTGGCGCCGCGCCTGCTCGATTACCTGGCCCTGCTCGCGCGCTGGAACCAGGCCTACAACCTTACCGCCATCCGCGAGCCGCGCGAGATGCTGGTCAAGCACCTGCTCGATTCATTGGCCATGGCGCCCTACGTGCGCGACGAGCGCCTCGCCGACCTGGGCACCGGCCCGGGCCTGCCCGGCATCCCGCTGGCGATCGCCCGGCCCGGCCTGCGGGTCGCGCTGGTGGAGAGCAACGGCAAGAAGGCGCGCTTCCTGCGCGAGGCCGTGCGCGCGCTCGGGCTGGGCAATGCCCGCGTGCTCGAATCGCGGGCCGAGGCGGTGAACGAGCCCGCAGCCTTCGACGTGGTCACCGCGCGGGCGCTGGACCGGCTGGCCGGCATCCTCGCGGTCGGCGGCCACCTGCTGGCTCCGGGCGGCCGCGTGCTGGCCATGAAGGGGGTGCGCCCCGACGACGAGATCGCCGAATTGCCCGCCGGCTGGCAGGCCACGGCCGTCCACGCGCTGCGCGTGCCGGGGCTGGCGGCCGAGCGCCACCTGGTCGAGGTAACGCGGGCCCGGCCCGACGCGGCATAATTGCCGGCCCGCAGGCCTTCGCCCTGACTCGGACCCTCGCATGACCCGGACCATCGCAATCGCCAACCAGAAGGGCGGCGTCGGCAAGACCACCACCGCGGTCAACCTGGCGGCGGCGCTGGCGCAGTCGGCGCGCAAGGTGTTGCTGGTGGACATGGACCCGCAGGGCAACGCGACCATGGGATCGGGCGTGGACAAGCGCGAGCTGGAGCACTCGGTGACCGAAGTGCTGCTCGGCGAGTCCACCGCGGCCGAAGCCATCGTGGCGGCGGCCGAAGGTTACGACCTGCTGCCGGGCAACATCGACCTGACCGCGGCCGAGATTCAGCTGATGGACGAGCCCGAGCGCGACGTGCGCCTGAAGAAGGCGCTCGCCACGCTCGCCACGCGCTACGACTACGTGCTGATCGACTGCCCGCCCTCGCTGTCGCTGCTCACGCTCAACGCACTGGCCGCCGCCGACGGCGTGCTGGTGCCGATGCAGTGCGAGTACTACGCGCTCGAGGGCCTGAGCTCGCTGAT
>CBININ010000081.1:0-8997 GCA_966250755.1 uncultured Gammaproteobacteria bacterium
GCCTGCGCGAGGCCCCGCGGGGCTCGGTGACCGTGGCGGTGACCTTCGAGATCAGCCACAGCGAGCCCGCGGTGACGCCGCCGCTCCACAGGCAAGTCACCAGCACCGCCAGCGCCTGCTTGCCGACCTGCGCACCCATCGTCACGCCCTCGGCATAGCCGGCGCCGCCCAGCGCGGCGCTGGCGAACACGCCGGTCAGCAGCGCGCCGACGATGCCACCGACGCCGTGCACGCCGAACACGTCGAGCGCGTCGTCGTAGCCCAGCCGCCGCTTCAGGCGCGAGGACGCCAGGAAGCAGAGCACGCCGGCGGCCAGGCCAATCGCCAGCGCGCCGATCGGCCCGCAGCTGCCCGCGGCCGGCGTCACCGCCACCAGGCCCGCCACCGCGCCCGACACCACGCCCAGCAGCGAGGGCTTGCCGTGCAGCTTCCACTCGATCGCCATCCAGCCCAGCGCCGCCGCGGCCGTGGCCACCTGGGTCACCAGCATCGCCATGCCGGCACTGCCGTTGGCGGCCACCGCGGAGCCGGCGTTGAAGCCGAACCAGCCCACCCACAGCAGGCTGGCGCCAATCAGGGTGAGGGTGAGGTTGTGCGGCGGCATCATGGTGTGCGGCCAGCCCTTGCGGCGGCCGACCATCAGGGCCGCGACGAGGCCGGCCACGCCGGCATTGATGTGCACCACCGTGCCGCCGGCGAAGTCAATGACGCCCCAGTCCCAGAACAGGCCGCCGGCGCCGGCCCAGGTCATGTGTGCGATGGGCAGGTAGGCGAAGGTCAGCCACAGCACCGTGAACGCCAGCAGCGGCCCGAAACGCATGCGCTCGGCGAAGGCGCCGACGATCAGCGCCGGCGTGATGGCGGCGAAGGTCAGCTGGAACATCACGAACACCGACTCGGGCACCGCCGCGGTCAGGCTGTCGCGGGTGAGTCCCGAGAGAAAGGCGCGGTCCACGCCGCCCAGGAAGCTGTTCCAGTTGGTCACGCCCTCGGCCATGCCGGCCGTACTGAAGGCCAGGCTGTAGCCGTACACCACCCACAGCACCGTCACCAGCGAGACGATGGCGAAGCACTGCATCAGCACCGAGAGCACGTTCTTCGAGCGCACCAGGCCGCCGTAGAACAGGGCCAGGCCGGGCAGGCTCATCAGCAGCACCAGCAGGCTGGAGGTCAGCATCCAGGCGGTGTCGCCGCTGTTCAGGGTGGGCGGTGCGGTCATGGCGGGGCTCCGGGGCGTGGGCGGCGAAGGCCCCACCCTGCCGGCGTCGCGGCGATTGAATGCTCGCGGGCGTTCGCGTTCAATGGAGGGCCCGGCGAAGGCTTGGCCCGGCGGGACTGTCCCGCCTGTTTGCACGCGCGATGAACACCCGCCACGGCTGAGCTTGCCCAACGGGCGACGCGCAGCGATGGTGTCCCCGACGCACCTTCGCGTGCATACCGAGGACGCCGCCATGGCCAAGGGACGCGATAACTCACGCCACGAGCAGGGCTCATCGCAGGGCAAGAACGCCGGCCACGGCGACGCCATGGGCCACGACCCGGCCAAGCCCCGCGCGGGCGGCACGCAAGCCCATCCGCCGCGCACGCACGACGATCCGGCGGGGCGCGGCAGCCAGGACAACAGCCGCCGCGAGCAGGGCAGCGAACGCCGCACGCATCGTTGACGCCGGCGGCGTAAAATCATGGTCGGCCCGCCAACGGGCCGCCATTTGCGAGGCCGCGCGTGATCGACCTGAAAGCCATCGACGAGATCGCGCAACGGCTCAGCGCGCTGGTGCCGCCGGGCCTGAAGGACGCCGGCGCCGACCTCGAGCAGAACTTCAAGGCCACGCTGCAGGCCGGCCTGGGCAAGCTCGACCTGGTGACGCGCGAGGAGTTCGAGGTGCAGCGCGCGGTGCTGCTGCGCAGCCGCGAGAAGATCGAGGCGCTCGAGCAGGCCGTGCAGGCGCTCGAGGCCCGGCTGGCGGGATCGGACCGGGCCTGATCCGCGCGTCGTCGCGCGACCGCGTCACCCACATCCGCTGACACCCGCGCGCGCCATCGCCCGAGCGAGTCGGCGCGGGGGCTTTGCGAGGCTGCGGGCTCGCCACCGATCCCGCCCGCATGCCCCCGCCCACCGATGACGCTCGCCCTCGCCCATAGCCGCGCCCGCGTGGGCGTGCAGGCGCCGTCGGTGCGGGTGGAGGTGTACCTCGCCGCCGGGCTGCCGGCGCTGCACATCGTCGGGCTGCCGGAGGCCGCGGTGCGCGAGAGCCGCGACCGCGTGCGCGCCGCCATCCAGTGCGCGCAGCTCGAGTTCCCGAGCCGCCGCATCACCGTCAACCTCGCGCCCGCGGACCTGCCCAAGGACGGCGGGCGCTTCGACCTGCCGATCGCGCTCGGCATCCTGGCGGCGAACGGCGCGATCGAGGTGAACGCCCTGGCCGGCATCGAGTTCCTCGGCGAGCTCTCGCTCACCGGCGAGCTGCGCGCGGTGGATGGCGTGCTGCCGGCGGCGCTGGAGGCCGCGCGCGCGGGCCGCACCCTCATCCTGCCGGCCGGCAACGGCGGCGAGGCGGCGCTGGCGGCCGGCGTACGGGCGCATACCGCGCGCACCCTGCTCGAAGTGGTCGCGCACCTGAAGGGCGAGAAGCGCCTGCCCGCCGCCGAACGCGACACCGACGGCCTCGCGCCGCTGCAGCATCCCGACCTCGCCGACGTGCGCGGGCAGGCCCAGGCGCGGCGGGCGCTGGAGATTGCCGCGGCCGGATCGCACCACCTGCTGCTGATCGGTCCGCCCGGTTGCGGCAAGACCCTGCTCGCCTCGCGATTGCCCGGCCTGTTGCCACCAGCGAGCGAAGCCGAGGCGCTGGAGAGCGCGGTGGTCGCGTCCGTCAGCGGGCGCGGGCTGGATCTCGCGCGGTGGCGGCTGCGCGCGTTCCGCGCACCGCACCACACCGCCAGCGCCATTGCCTTGGCCGGGGGTGGCCCCGGTCCCCGACCCGGGGAGATTTCGCTGGCGCACAACGGCGTGCTGTTCATCGACGAGTTGGCGGAATGGGGCCGGCATGCGCTGGAGGTACTGCGGCAACCGCTGGAGTCGGGCGCGGTCACCATCGCGCGCGCCGGGCGCATGGCCGAGTTTCCCGCGCGCTTCCAGCTGGTGGCGGCGATGAATCCCTGCCCCTGCGGCTGGGCCGGCGATCCGTCCGGGCGCTGCCGTTGCACGCCCGAAGCGGTGCTGCGCTATCGCCACAAGTTGTCGGGGCCGTTGCTCGACCGCATCGACCTGCAGGTGCCGGTGCCGCGGCTGTCGCCCGCCGAGATGCGCGGCGATGCCCCGCGCGGCGAGGCCAGCGCACTCGTGCGCGAGCGCGTGCTGGCCGCGCGCGAACGGCAACTGCAGCGCGCCGGGATGACCAACGCCCACCTCGATCCCGCGGACACCGAGCGCCATTGCCGGCTGCAGGACCGGGACGTGCGCCTGCTCGAGCGCGCAATGCAGCAGTTGCAGCTCTCGGCACGCGCCACCCAGCGCATCCTGCGCGTCGCCCGCACCATCGCCGACCTCGCCGGGCACCCACGGATCGAAAGCACGGACCTGACCGAGGCGATCGGCTACCGCCAGCTCGACCGCGAAGCCTTGCAGCCGGCGGCGTGAGCACGGGCGGAATGCGCACGCATGCCGCCTGCGCGGAGGTGTGCTTGTCGCGGGCGCGCACGCGCTTGTGGCTTGCGCGGGCGCGCGCTAGCGTGGCCGCTCCCGCGCGGGTCTGCCGCGCCGCCAGACCGAGGTCCGTCATGGCCACTCTCTCCGGCCGCTGCCTGTGCGGCGACCTGCGCTTCGAGGCCCAATCGCCCAGCCGCTGGGTCGCGCACTGCCACTGCACGATGTGCCAACGCGCGCACGGCGCCGCCTTCGTCACCTGGATCGGGCTGGACGCAGTGGGTTGCCGCATCGACGATCCCAACGGACGCCTGCATTGGTATCGCTCTTCCCCCGATGCCGAGCGCGGCTTCTGCACCCGCTGCGGATCGAGCCTGTTCTTCCGCTCGACACGCTGGCCCGGCGAATTGCACGCCACCGTGGCCAACCTCGACAGCCCGCCCGATCGCGCGCCGCAGGCGCACGTGTTCTGGGACACCCACGCGCACTGGGCGCGGCCGGATCCTGCGGATGGGCTGCCGCGCAAACTCGCCGCGCAGGTTCCCTAGCCAGAGGCGGCGCAGGCCGGATCGGCCCGGATCAGGCGCGGACAGGCCTGGCCGGATCGAGCTCGCGTACCGTCTTGCGCTCGGCGCGGAGGCCGAAGCCGCTGACCACCACCGGCCCGATGTCCAGGCCGTCGAGCCCGAACAGGCGTTCGGCACAGGCATCGTTGATGGCGGCCGTGACGAAAGCGCCGAGGCCGCGCTCGGTGGCGGCCAGATACAGGGTCTGCGAAAGGTGGCCGGCGTCCAGTTGAACGGCCTTCCAGGCCTTGGGGTGGCCCCGGTACTTCCAACTGTTGCGCGGGAAGCGCGCGGCCATCAGCACGAGTGCCGGTGCGCCGGCGAACCAGGGCTGGCCCGCGACCAACTCCGCGGCGGCGGCGGTCGCCTCGTCCGGTGACAGCCGCGCCATGGGTTCAAGCGCGTGCGCCAGGCACTGGTAGTGGTACAGCCCCGGCGCCACGCCGTCCACGCGCTGCGCCAGCACGAAGGCTTCGATCGGATGCAGCCCGCCGCCGGACGGACTGTGCTTCTTGAGCATGCTTGCACCCGGCGCCACTTCGATCCGACCCTGCGCCGCGAACGCGCGGTGGAGCACCTGCGCGAAGGCGTCGGTGGGCAGCCAGGCCGCGACGTCGAAGTTCCGGCAGGTCACGCGTCGCCCGAGCAAATCGTCCAGCGGCGAGGCGGCAGGCGGCGGCAACGCGATGCGCTCACCCGGCGTTCGGAGGGACAGGCATTCGGGCGGGGGCAGGCCGTGGTCGCGGATCAGCGCGTGCACCGTGCGCCGGCCCTCGACCGCCTCCATCTTCGCCACGTCCACGCCGTCCCAGCGCCCGAATACCTGCGCCACCGCGGCCGGCCCCCACCAGCCTGCCTCGCGCAGGCGCGCATCGCGGCGACGCCATTCGGCGTGATCCGGACCGTCGTCGAGCAGCAGGCCCAGCGTGCGCAGCCGTTCGATCCGCGCCGCGCCGAAGTCGCGCGCCAGTGCTTGGCGATCGGCGGATTCGCCCGGGCCCAGCGCCTGGAAGACCGCCAGGTCGCCGGCCTCCACCATGCACTCGTGCGTCAGGTGCGGCGCCAGCGCCACCCACGCCACGGCGGCCCCGCCCTGCGCGCCTTCGAACAGGCTGCGCAGCGCATCCTCCGGACGTTCCCTCGGTTCGAACATCAACAGGTGCGGGCGGCGCAACAGCATGGGTTCATCCTTCGCGGTGCCACCCATTCTGCCACCCGCGCGACGCGCCGCAGTTGCGCCACCTTGCCAAAGCCGATAGCGTGCGCGCTGAACACAGGGGACCACCATGAGCAAGATCTCACCCGAGGTGATGGGCAGGCTGTTCGACGCCCTGACGACCGACGACGAATTCCGCGACGCGTTCGCGAGCGATGCGCGGGCCGCGTTGCGCAGCCTGGGCCACGAGACGCCTGCACGCGACCTCGGCGTGCCGGGCCGCGACCCGGTGCTGCCTTTCCTGGAACTGCGCGGCGGCCTGGCCAGCAAGGAAAAGATCGCCGCCGGTCGCGAGCGCCTCGAGCGCGGCTACAACACCGCCACCGTGACCGGTGTCACCGGCACCATCATGGCGCCCTTCGATCTTTGCGCTGGCTGAGCCAGGCGTCGACCGCGGCCACTCGCGCCGCGAACGGCGCCGGAACGTCGGCCCAGGCGGCGCGCAAGCGGCGTAGCGCCGTCGCCGCGGCGGCGGCGTCATTGGCGCGGCGCGCCAGTTCGGCACCGTGCAGCAGGGCCAGGTTGGTTTCCAGCACGTTGAGCGGCTGCAACAGGTACTGGTTGTTGAACTCGACGTAGGCGCGGCCGCGGTGGCTGGCCAGCCAATCGGCCTCGCGGCGGGCCTGGTCGAGCTTGCCGGCCTGCGCGTAGGCACGCCGCAACACCACGTGGACCCAGGCAAGCTCGCCGCCGCTCAATCGCGCGCGCAAGCCGGCGACGGCGGCCTCGGATTGGCCCTGCTGCAGCTCGAGTTCGGCACGCAGGATCGCCAGCAGGTCGTCGACCGACGGATAACCCAGGTCCGGCGCCCGCTCGGCCAGCGCGTCGAGCACGGCGCGCCCGGTAGCGGAATCACCCAACTGCGCCGCCAGCGCACCGGCGAACAGCGCGGTCCCGGTGGAGGTGAGCACGTCGGGGTCGTCCGGCCGGGTGGCGCGCGCGAGTTCCTCGGTCGCCACCGCGCGCAACTCCGGCAACACCGCCTTGCCTTCCACGTAACTGCGCAGGCCCAGCCAGGTCGCGCGATAGAGCCGCTTCTGCACCGGCGCATCCACCCGCGCCTCGGCCAGGGACTTGGCAGCGGCCAGGGCCTGGTCCCACTGCCCCTGGTCGAGTGGATAGGTGATCTCGGGCAGGCGCTGGTCCAGGTCGGCGCCGGCGAACCCGCTGGAGACCTGGGCCGCGAGCAGGCGCCGGGCCTCCCGGAAGTGGCGCGTCGCTGCCTCGGTATCGGCGTGGTAGCGCGGCGGATCGTGGGTGCCGATGCTTTCGGCGCGCTCGAATGCCGACCTCGAATCGGCATAGCGCTCCAGGCCCAGGTAGAAGATGCCGCTGAGGTTGAGCACGCTGGCCAGGCGTTGGTTCTTGGGCGTCATCGCCGGCGCCAGGTCCTTGAGCGCCTGGTCGTAGTGCTGGAGGTACAGGCCGCGGTTGGCGGCGGTCTCGAAGTAGGCGCGGTAGATGTCCGGGTAGATGCGGCTGACCACCTGCCAGGCGTTCAGGCGCGCGGCGACGGGCCCGAACTCGGCGATGCCGGTGTCCAGCGCCAGCGCCTCGCGCGTGCTCAGGCGGCTCCGGTAGCGGTTGGCGACGGCGAAATCCGCGCGCGCCCTGGCCATCTGGCTGTTGGCCAGGTGCAGCCGTGCCCGGGCCGAGTAGGCCATGGCGAAGTGCGGATCCTCGGCCAGGGCCATGTTGAGCAGCCGCATGGATTCGTCGAAGCGAAAGTCGCGGATCGAGGCCTCGTTCGCCAGGGTGTAGAGGCGCAGGGCCTCCAGGTTGGGCGTGGTGATCTGCGCCAGCGGTTTGCCATTGGCCCGGATCTGGCCGGAAGCCTCGCCGAGTGCTTCGCGCAGGCGCACGTTCACCGCGTCCATCGACGCCATCGCCGATTCGATGCCACGACCGTCGGCCGAATCGGCGTGGACGGTCTCCTGGTTGCTCGGGTCCACCACTTCCAGGCTGTAGCGCAGCCGGCCGCCGACCTCGGCGACCGAGGGCAGGAGCAGCACGCGGGCGCCTTCCCGCAACGCGATCTCGCTGCCGACGGCACGGTCGATGGTCGTGTTGGCGCTACGGCCCATTCGGGCCAGCACCGACTGCACCTTGATCTGCGGCATGACGTTGACGTAGCGCGACTGCTCCAGGCTGATGCGCAGCGCCGTTTCCAGCGAGTCGTCCAGACGCGGATCGCCGGTGAAGTTGCTCAGGTCGCCGATCACCGCCCAGTCGCGTTCCTGGAACGCGATCGCGGGCGGCGAGCGCAGCAGCGTGAAGGCGAAGAAGCCGAGCGCGGCCAGCAGCACCAGGGCCTCGGCGAACAGGACGGGCGGACGGCGCCAGAACGGCACGTCGCGCCAGGCCTTGGCGCCGGACGGCGGCAGCCGCAACGGGGCCAAGCCCTCCTCGCCGACCTCGTGCACCAGCACCGGCGCCGGCATGCCCTTGAAGCGATAGCGCCCGTGCGCGATCCAGCGCACGCGCTCGGCGCGTTCGCCCAGTTCCGCCTGGGCGCGCTGGGCCAGCGCCTGCGCCATGCTCGAGACCAGCACCTGGCCCGGCAGGCACAGGCTCATCAGCCGCGCCGCCATCGGCTTGGCCAGGCCTTCGACCTCCAGCGGCTTGGCACCGGCAAGCACGGCCTGGTCGGTGTTGCTCCAGGTCATCAGCTCGCCGACGTGGATGCCAACGCGCGCGCTCAGGCGCACGCCCTCGTCCTCGCTGAACTGGCGCATCGCCTGCTGGTAGCGCAGGGCGAAGTCCACCGCCTGGATCGGGCGCTCGAACAGCGCCAGCAGGCCGTCGGCCTTGTCGATCAGGCGGCCGCCCGTGAACTCGAGCAGGTCGCGGATCTGCAGGTCCAGCCGCTGCAAGGCGCGCGCGGCCCGTTCGTCGCCGAAGCCGGCGACGAAGGCGGTGGAATCGACGAGGTCGGCCAGCAACACCGCGCGCAGCAACGGCGTGACAGGACTTCCAACCGGCGGCCGGAGGGCGGGTGGGGCCTGGGTGTTCATGTCCTGTCGGGTGGCCTATGTCCACCGACCAACGCCAAACCGCGGCTGAACAGGCCAAGGGGAGCTGCGGTCAGAGCGCCAGCCTCCAGCGATCGCCGCCGCGGCTCTTGGCCTCGTAGAGCGCCAGGTCGCCCTGGCTGTACCAGCTCGACCAGCCGCCCGGATCGCTGCAGAACACACCGCCCACGCTGACCGTGAGCACCTGCTCGCGCAGGCTCGGCAGGCGCAGTGCCCGGATCGCCGCGATCAAGCCTAGCGCGCGATTGGCGAGGTCGCCCTCGTCGGCCACCCGCAGCACCAACGCGAATTCGTCGCCGCCCAGCCGGCACGGCAACTCCAGCGGCCCGGCGATGCGGCGCACCTCGTCCGCCACCGCGCGCAGCGCGGCGTCTCCGGCGAGATGCCCGGCGCTGTCGTTGAGCCGCTTGAAATGGTCGATATCGATCAGCAGCAGCGCCAGCCGCTTGCCCGCCATCGGATAGCGCGAGGTCTCGTCGAGGAAACGGTACAAGCCGCGGCGGTTCGCCAGGCCGGTCAGGTCGTCGGAGCGCACCA
>CBININ010000082.1:0-8970 GCA_966250755.1 uncultured Gammaproteobacteria bacterium
GCTGCAGGAAGGCATCGGCGACACCATCCGCATCTCGCTCACGCCCGAGCCGGGCGGCGCGCGCACCCAGGAGGTGGTGGTCGCGCAGGAACTGCTGCAGACCATGGGCCTGCGCGCCTTCACCCCGCTGGTCACCGCCTGCCCGGGCTGTGGCCGCACGACGTCCGAGTTCTTCCAGGAACTGGCCAAGGCCGTGCAGGAGCACGTGCGCGCGCGCATGCCGGAATGGAAGGTGCGGCACCCGGGCGCCGAGCGGCTGACGCTGGCGGTGATGGGCTGCGTGGTCAATGGACCCGGCGAATCGCGCCACGCGAACATCGGTATTTCGCTGCCGGGGACGGGCGAGGCGCCGGCCGCGCCGGTCTTCATCGACGGCCAGAAGGCGATGACCCTGCGCGGCGACAACATCGCCGCCGAGTTCGTGGCGGTCATCGACGACTACGTCGCGCGGACCTTCGTCGCGACCGGTGGCTAGGCCCCGCGGCCTGCCCGCGCTGCTGGCAAGCGAGCTGGGCTACGGCCTGGCCTTCCTGCGTCGGCACCCCTACCGCCTGTTGCTGCCCTTCGTCGGCGTGCTGCTGCCGCTGTGGGGCTTCGCCGCGCTGGCGACGGAGCTGCGCGAGGGCGAGGCCTTCTTCTTCGACGTGCCGATCCTGGCCTGGCTGCACACGCTGGCGACGCCGCAGGTGGATGCCTTCTTCCAGCTGATGTCGCAGCTGGGCTACCTGTGGCTGGTGGTGCCGGCCGACGTGCTGCTGCTGGCCTGGCTGACCTGGCGGCGGCGCTACCGCGACGGCCTGTTCTTCGGCCTGGCGGTGCTCGGTTCGCTGGCGCTCAACATCGGCGGCAAGGCCTTCTTCGCGCGCACGCGGCCGGACCTGTGGCTGTCGATCGCGCCCGAGAGCACGTACAGCTTTCCCAGCGGCCATGCGATGGGTTCGGCGACGCTGGCGGTGGCGGCGACCCTGCTGGCCTGGCACACGCGCTGGCGTTGGCCGGTGGCCGTGGCAGGCGGTTTTTTCGTGCTGCTGGTGGGCACCTCGCGCGTGTACCTGGGCGTGCACTTTCCCTCGGACATCCTCGCCGGCTGGGCTGCGGCGACGGCCTGGGTCGTGGCCATGTACCAGCTCACGGCGATCGCGCCGCCGCCACCCGCCGTGATCGCGCCGCGCCAGGACACGATCGCGAAGGTCAGCGCTGCACCGTCTCGGGATTGATGTCCGGATCGGTCACCGCGCGGCGCGCCAGCCGCGCCTCGCGCTGGGCGATGTAGGCGTTGGAGGCGAAGATGATCGCCGCGCCGACCACGGTCCAGCGGTCCACCACCTCGTCGAACAGCCACCAGCCGAACACGCCCACCACCAGCACCTGCAGGAAGCTGATCGGCGTGAGCAGCGAGGCGTCGGCGAGCGCCAGCGCGCGGGTCCAGCACATGTGCGCGGTGGTGCCCAGGCCACCGGCGAGGATGATCCACAGCCAGGTGATGCCGGCCGGCATCGTCCAGAAGAACAGCGCCGGCACCAGCGACAGCGGCACCCAGATCATCGTGGTGTAGATGACGATGGCGTCGGCCTTCTCGGTGCGCGAGAGGAACTTGATGCTGATCGCCACGCTGGCGCTCATCACCGCCGCCAGCACGGCGACCAGGCTGGCGGCATGGAAGTCGGCGCTCCAGGGCCGCATCAGCACCAGCACGCCGATGAAGCCCACGATCACCGCCGTCCAGCGCCGCGCACGCACGATCTCGCCCAGCACCAGCACGGCGCCGATGGTGACGAAGATGGGCGTGGAGTAGGACAGGGCGACCGCCTGCGCCAGCGGCAGGTGCACGATCGCCCAGAAGCCGGCCAGCATCGAGACGATGCCGATCACGCAGCGCAGGAAGTACAGCGAGAGCTTGTCGGTACGCAGGATGCCCCAGCCGTGGCGCAGCAGCAGCGGCAGGGTGAACACGAAGCCGAACAGGTTGCGGAAGAAGGCGATCTCGAAGGGATGCAACTGCGAGGACGCCAACCGGATGCACACCGCCATCAGGCCGAACAGCACGGTGCTGGCGACCATCAGGCCAACCGCGCGACCCACCGCATGCTGCGGGCCGGCCACCGCTACCAGCGCGCCCCGATGATGCGCGGTTCCGGCTCGAGCGCCACGCCGTAGCGGCGCTGAACGTCCTCGGCCACGCGCCGGGCCAGGCCCAGCAGCTGCGCCCCGGTGGCATGGCCGTGGTTGACCAGCACCAGCGCATGCTGCGCCGCGATGCCGGCGTCGCCCTCGCGGAAGCCCTTCCAGCCCGCGCGTTCGATCAGCCACGCGGCCGAGACCTTGCGCAGCGCCGGATCGCCGGCCGGGAACACCGGCAGGCCAGGATGTTCGGCGGCGAGCGCCTCGGCCTGGGCCGCCGGCAGCACCGGATTCTTGAAGAAGCTGCCGGCATTGCCGAGCAGGGCCGGGTTGGGCAGCTTGCGGGTGCGCAGGCGGCTGATCGCCTCGGCCACGTGGCTGGCGCGCGGCGCGCCCACGCCCATCGCCGCCAGTTCCTCGCGCACCCCGGCGTAGTCGAGTTGCAGCGGGCGCTCGCGTGGCAGCCGGAACTCCACGGCGGTGATGACCCAGCGGTCGAGGTCGGCCTTGAACACGCTGTCGCGGTAGCCGAAGGCGCAGTCGGCATTGGCGATGCGCTTGAACTGCCCGGTGCCGCGGTCGAAGGCTTCGACGGTCTCGATGAACTGCCGCACTTCGACGCCGTAGGCGCCGATGTTCTGGATCGGGCTCGCGCCGACGGTGCCCGGGATCAGCGCCATGTTTTCGAGCCCGCACAAGCCGCGGCCCAGGGTCCAGTGGACGAGGTCGTTCCAGTTCAGGCCGGCCTCGGCGCGCACCAGCGCGTGGCCGCCGTCTTCCTCGAGGATCCTCACGCCGTGCATGGCCAGGCACACGACCACGCCGGGGAAATCGTCGGCGAACAGCAGGTTGCTGCCTTCGCCCAGCACCATCACCGGGCCGTTGCGCAACAGGGCGAAGTCGAACAGCTCCTGCAGCGCGTCCGCGCGGCTGACGTCGGCCATCAGGGCGGCGCGCGCGGGGACCCGGAACGTGTTGCGCCCTGCCAGCGAGACATCCTCGGCGACGTTGTAACCGCCGCTCACGGGTGCTGCCTCACGCCACGCCCTCGCGCAGGCGGCGGATCGAGGACACGCATTCGCCAACCAGCTCCGGCCCGCGGTAGACCATGCCGGTGTAGAACTGCACCATGCGAGCCCCGGCGGCGATCTTGCCGGCGGCATCGGCGCCGGACAGGATGCCGCCCACGCCGATGATGGGAATCGCATCGTCGAGCCGCAGGCGCAGCTTGCGCAGTACCGCGGTGGAGCGCGCGTACAGGGGTTCGCCCGACAGGCCGCCGGCTTCGCCCGCCAGCGGGTGCGCGGCGACCTCGCTGCGGTCCAGGGTGGTGTTGCCGACGATCACGCCGTCGATGCGCGCGGCGTTGAGCACGCCGGCCATGCCGTCGAGTTCCTCGTCGGTGAGGTCGGGGGAGACCTTGAGCAGCATCGGCGTGCGGTGGCCGTGGACGCCGCCCAGTTCCTCCTGCGCCTCGCGCAGTTCGCCGATGAAGCGGCGCAGGGTTTCCTCTTCCTGCAGGTCGCGCAGCCCGCTGGTGTTGGGCGAGGAGATGTTGACGGTGATGTAGTCCGCCAGCGCGAACACCTTCTCCATGCAATGGATGTAGTCCTCGGCCGCGCGCTCGTTGGGCGTGCCGCGGTTCTTGCCGATGTTGATGCCGAGGATGCCGTTGCGGCGCGCGCGCTCCACGTTGCGCACCAGCGCATCCACGCCGAGGTTGTTGAAGCCCAGGCGGTTGATGACGGCGCGATGTTCCGGCAGCCGGAACATGCGCGGCTTCGGATTGCCCTCTTGCGGGCGTGGCGTGGTGGTGCCGATCTCGACGAAGCCGAAGCCCAGCGCCAGCAGCGCGTCCACATGCTCGCCGTTCTTGTCCAGGCCGGCGGCGCAGCCGACCGGATTGGGGAAGTCGATGCCGAACAGGCGCGTGGGCAGGGGCGTGGGCCGCTGCGCGAGCAGCGGGTTCATGCCGGTGCGATAAGCCAGCTCTACCGCTTTGAGCCCCAGCCCGTGGGCCCGTTCGGCGTCGAGGCCGAACAGGAAGGGGCGGGCGAGCGAATACAAGGCCTCAGCCCAGCTGGCCGCTGAGGCCGAGCCAGCCCAGCACCACCGCGATGCCGCCGAAGAACAGCACCACCAGCATCAGGCCGATGAAGCTCAGCGCCAGCATCGCGTAGCCCAGCACCAGGCCGGCGACCGCCATGCCGTCGCCCTCCAGGCGCCCGGGCTCGCGCCGGATCTCGGCGCGGGCGAGGTGGCCGGTGACCACCGCCACCAGGCTGCCCAGCCACGGCACGAAGCTCCAGCCGAGCAGGCCCGAGACCAGGCTGACGATGGCGAGGGTGCTGGTGGTGCGCGGCGTGGCGTTCATGGCGAGGCTCCGTGCAGGGAGGGATTACAAGTCGAACTTGATGCCCTGGGCCAGCGGCAGCGCGTTCGAGTAGTTGATGGTGTTGGTCTGGCGGCGCATGTAGACCTTCCACGCATCCGAACCCGACTCGCGGCCACCGCCGGTTTCCTTCTCGCCGCCGAAGGCGCCGCCGATCTCGGCACCGGACGTCCCGATGTTCACGTTGGCGATGCCGCAGTCGGAACCGGCCGCGGACAGGAATTGCTCGGCGGCCTTCAGGTCGGCGGTGAAGATGGAGGACGACAGGCCCTGCGGCACCGCGTTCTGCATCGCGACCGCCTCGTCGAGCGTCTTGAACGGCATGACGTAGAGGATCGGCGCGAAGGTCTCGGCCTGCACCACCTCGGCGTCGTTCGACAGGCCGGTGATGATGGTGGGCAGCACGAAGTTGCCCGGGCGGTCGAGTGCCGCGCCGCCGGTGGCGACGGTGCCGCCGGCCGCGCGCGCCTTGGCGATCGCGCCGAGGTACTGCTGCACCGCGGCCTGGCTGTTGAGCGGGCCCATCAGCGTGGTCGACAGGGTGGGATCGCCGATCTTGCCTTCCACCTGCTTGTAGGCCGCCAGCAGGGTGTCGAGCACCGAGCCGTAGATGGATTCGTGCACGAACAGGCGGCGGGTGGTGGTGCAGCGCTGGCCGGCGGTGCCGACCGCGCCGAACACGATCGCCGGGATCGCCAGCTTCAGATCCGCCGATTGATCGACAATGATCGCGTTGTTGCCGCCCAGCTCGAGCAGCGAGCGGCCCATGCGCTGGGCCACGCGCTCGCCCACCAGGCGCCCCACGTGGGTCGAGCCGGTGAAGCTGATCAGCGGGATGCGCCTGTCGTCGACGAAGCGCTGCGCCAACTCGGTGCCGGCGTCGTTGAACAGGAAGAAGATGTCCGGGAAGCCGCCGGCCTTCAGCGCCTCGTTGCAGATGCGCACCGAGGCGATCGCCGACAGCGGGGTCTTGGGCGAGGGCTTCCAGATCGTGATGTCGCCGCACACCGCGGCCAGGAAGCTGTTCCAGGCCCAGACCGCGACCGGGAAGTTGAAGGCGCTGATGACGCCGACGATGCCCAGCGGGTGGTACTGCTCGTACATGCGGTGGCCCGGGCGCTCGCTGTGCATGCTCAGGCCGTAGAGCTGGCGCGACAGGCCGACCGCGAAGTCGCCGATGTCGATCATCTCCTGCACTTCGCCGTCGCCCTCGGGCTTGATCTTGCCCATCTCCAGCGCCACCAGCGAGCCGAGCTCGTCCTTGTGCTTGCGCAATGCGTCGGCGCACAGGCGGATCGCCTCGCCGCGGCGCGGGGCCGGCGTCGTGCGCCAGACCTGGAAGGCCGCCTGGGCGCGCTGCATGATCAGCTCGTAGTCGGCTTCGCTGGACGCCTGCACGCGGGCCAGCACTTCGCCGGTGCTGGGATTGATCGGCTCGATGATGCCGGCGTCATGCGTGCCTGCCCACTCGCCATGGCCGAGGTAGGTGCCGGATTCGTTGTCGCCCAGTCCGAGCGCGGTGATGACGGGGTGGGTCATGGGGGGCGTGTCCTTGGGATGCGGCGGCGCGAGGGTGCGCGGCGGGTGATGAAGCCCGCGATTATAGACGGTTGGGTTGGCGACCCCGGCGCGATTCGAACGCACGACCTGCTTCTTAGGAGGAAGCCGCTCTATCCAGCTGAGCTACGGGGCCTTTCCGATCAGCATCTTACCTCGGCCGAGCGGCCCTGCGTATCATTGCGGCCCAGTCCCTCCGGAACACCCCCATGCAGATTTCCATGTACGGCCTGGCCCACACCAGCACGACCCGCGGCCTGCGCGCCCTCGACGCCATCCTCGACAAGGCCCTGGCCTTCGCCGAGGCGAAGAAGATCGACCCCGCGGTCCTGCTCAATGCCCGCCTGGCGCCCGACATGTTCCCGCTGCTGCGTCAGGTGCAGATCGCCTGCGATTTCGGCAAGGGACCGATGGCCCGCCTGTCCGGCGCCGAGAACCCGCGCTTCGAGGACGTGGAAACCAGCTTCCCGGAGCTGAAGGCGCGCATCGCCCGCACCCTGGAGTTCATCGCCAGCGTGCCGGAGTCGGCCTTCGCCGGCGCCGAGGACCGCGACATCACCGTCCAGGCCGGCCCGCAGACCCTGCAGTTCAAGGGCCTGCCCTACCTGGTCGGCTACGTGCTGCCCAACCTCAACTTCCACCTGTCCATGGCCTACGCGATCCTGCGCCACAACGGCGTGGAGCTCGGCAAGCGGGACTACCTCGGCGCCGCCTGATGCCCAGCCAGATTCCCGAGGGCGGCACCCGCGGCTGGATCGTCCCGATCGGCGGCGGCGAGGAAAAAGAGAACGACCCGAAGATCCTGCATCGCTTCGTCGAACTGTGCGGCGGCGCCGACGCGGACATCGTGGTGCTGCCCACCGCGAGCCGGCTGGCCGACACCGGGGCGCGCTACGAGCGCATCTTCGCCGGCCTCGGCGCCGGCCGCGTCGAGAGCGTCGACTTCGCCACGCGTGCCGAATGCGAGGACCCGGACCGCTTGCGCCGGCTCAACGAGGCCACCGGCATCTTCATGACCGGCGGCAACCAGCTCAGCCTGTCCACCGCGCTGGGCGGCACTTCGGTCGCGCGCCTGTTGCGCACCCGCAATGCCCAGGGCGTGCACGTGGCCGGCACCAGCGCGGGCGCCAGCTTCATCAGCGAGCACATGATCGCCTTCGGCGAGGAGGGCGCCTCGCCCGTCGCCGGCAGCGTGCGGCTGGCGCCCGGCCTGGGCCTGACCAACCGCGTCGTCATCGACCAGCACTTCCGCCAGCGCGACCGGCTCGGCCGGCTGTTGACGGCGCTGGCCTTCAATCCCTTCGCCGTCGGCATCGGCCTGGACGAGGACACCGCGGCCTTCATCTCGCCCGACAACGTCCTCGAGGTCGAGGGCAGCGGCGGCCTCACCCTGATCGACGCCGCGGGACTGCAATTCTCGTCCATGGACCAGGTCGACGAAGGCGAGCCGGTGTGTATGCTCGGGGTCATGCTGCACCTGCTGGTCGCGGGCACCCGCTTCGACCTGCACCACCGCAAGGCCCACCCCGGGCGGCTGGAGCGCAACAAGGACTGACCCGTTTTCCCCGCCGGCGACGGCGCCCACCACCCGAGGCAGGTTTCGACGCATGCGCATCCTGGACCGTAACGTCTACGTAGGGCCCTCGCTGTACGCCCACTTCCCGGTGATCAAGCTGGAGCTCGACCTCGGCGAGCTCGAACAGTGGCCGTCGGCGAAGCTGGGCGAAGCCTTCATCGGCGGCCTGGTCGAGGCGCTGCCGGGCCTGGCCGAACACGGTTGCTCCTATCGCGAGCCGGGCGGCTTCCTGCGCCGCCTGCGCGAGGACGAGGGCACCTGGCTGGGCCATGTGCTCGAGCACGTGGCCATCGAGTTGCAGAACGTCGCGGGCGAGAATGTCACCTTCGGCAAGACCCGCAGCGCCGGCCGGCCCGGCGTGTACACCGTGGTCTACGAGTACGCACAGAAGGACGAGGGCATCGAAGCGGGCGAACTGGCGATGCGCCTGCTGGACTCGCTGCTGCCGCCGGCGCTGCGCACTCCCGGGCTGCTGCCGGAGGACTGGCACTGGCCGGAGGCGCGCGACGCCTTCATCCGCTACGCCCAGCGCCGCGCCCTGGGTCCGTCCACGGCCTCGCTGGTGCAGGCGGCCGAGCAGCGCGACATCCCCTGGATGCGGCTGAACTCGCAGTCGCTGGTGCAGCTGGGCCACGGCAAGTTCCAGCAGCGCATCCAGGCGACGGTGACCGGCAGGACCTCGCACATCGCCGTCGAGTTGGCCAGCGACAAGGAAGAGACCAACAAGATCCTCGCCTCGCTCGGCCTGCCGGTGCCGAAGCAGGAACTGGTGCAGACGGAAGAGCAGGCCTGGCGCGCCGCGCGCCGCATCGGCCTGCCGGTGGTCACCAAGCCCTACAACGGCAACCACGGCCGCGGCATCTCGATCCGGTTGACCAGCGAGGAAGAAGTCGTCGCCGGCTTTCGCGCTGCCCGCGAGCATTCGCGTTCGGTCATCGTCGAGACCTTCGTCACCGGTGACGACCATCGCCTGCTGGTGGTCAACGGCGATCTGGTGGCGGCGACGAAGCGCACGCCCGGCCACGTCGTCGGCGACGGCGTGCATTCCGTGGCCGCGCTGGTGGAGATCGTCAACAAGGACCCGCGCCGCGGCGTCGGCCACGAAAAGGTGCTCACGCGGCTGGAGCTCGACGCCCAGGCGGCGATGATGCTCGAGCGCGCCGGCCTCACGGCCGAGTCCGTGCCCGCGCCGGGGCAGGTCGTGTACCTGCGATCGACCGCCAACCTGTCCACCGGCGGCACCGCCACCGACGTCACCGACATCATCCATCCCGACAACCGCGACATGGCGGTTCGCGCCATCAAGGCGGTCGGACTGGACGTC
>CBININ010000083.1:0-8947 GCA_966250755.1 uncultured Gammaproteobacteria bacterium
ACGTCCTCGTAGGCCTCGCCGGTCAGGCAGAGCTTCAGCGCGTACGCGGCGGCGAGGAAGTACGGGATCAGCGCCAGGCTGGTCGACAGGTCGAGCATGAAGTTCAGGGCGTCGGTCAGCACCAGGGTCGTGCCGGGCACCATCTGGTCATAGACGAGCGCGGCGAACGCCGGCGGCACCCGCACCCGCGCGGTGACGGCCGGATCGATGCCCTGGCCGGGGCGCGCCGCATAGCCCGGCATCGGGATCGACTGCCACAGGCGCGCGGGGCGTCCCGGCACCACCGTGCTCTCGCGGCCGGCCTCGCCGGCCAGCAGCACGTAGGCCTGGGTGCCGATGCGCTCCTCGCCCGGGTCCACCGCCACCCGCGCGCGGCCGATCTCGACGCCGTCGCGCATCACCAGCACGCGTTCGTCGGCGGTGCTTACCAGCACCGTCAGTGGGCCGACCGGCGCCTTCGACGGATGCCACGCATAGGCCTGGAACCAGTTCAGCCGCGGCACGTCGTCCTCGGACTTGCCGGCGACCTGCGAACCGGGCGCGAACAGCCCGGGATGCGCGAGCTCGGCGTTCTGCTTCGCCTCCTGCGCCACCACCACCGTCATGTTGAAGGTGGTGACGTCGAACAGGCGGCGCGCGAATTCGTAAGGCAGGCGCACGCAGCCGTGCGAGGCCGGGTAGCCGGGCAGGTTGCCCGCATGCAGCGCCACGCCATCCCAGGTCAGCCGCTGCATGAAGGGCATCGGCGCGTCGTCGTAGAGGTTGGAGCGGTGCTCCTTGTGCTTCTGCAGGATGGTGAACACGCCGGTCGGCGTTTCCTTGCCCTTCTTGCCGGTGCTCACCGTGCTCACGCCGATGCGCAGGCCGTTGCGGTAGACGTAGGCCAGCTGCTCGTCGAGGCTGATCACCATGACCAGCGGGCCGGCGGGCACGGCTTCCGGCGACCAGATCCACTCGCCGGGCTTGAGATCGCGCGGCGGCGTGTCCACCGGCGAGGATTGCTTCGCACTCTGCGCCGCTCCGGCGACGCCGGCCACGGCCAGCACGAGCAGCAGCGTGAGCAGCAGGCGCGCGGCGCGTGGCATCACAGCACCCGGCAGAACACCGCCTTCAGGTAGCGGCTTTCCTTCACGTGGGCCAGCCACGGGTGGTCGCCGCCGGCGCCGGCCACCTTCAGGACCTGCACGGTGCGGCCGGCGAAATAGGCCGCACGGCGGATCATGTCGAGGAACTCGTCCTCGCTGACCAGGCCGGTGCACGAGCAGGTCAGCAGCACGCCGCCGGGCTTGACCACCGACATCGCCAGCTTGTTCATGTCGTTGTACTTCTTCAGCGCGGGGATCACCTGCTCGCGGTCGCGAGTCATCTTGGCCGGATCGAGCACCACCACGTCCCATTGCTCGCCGCGCATGGCCGCATCGCGCAGCCAGGGGAACAGGTCGGCCTGCACGAAGCGCACCTTCGCATCGTTCAGTCGCGCGTTCTTCTCGGCGACCGCGAGGATCTCCTCGTCGAGGTCGATGCCGGTCACCTCGGCCGCGCCGCCGCGGGCCTTCGCGTAGATCGCGAAGCCGCCGGAGTTGCAGCAGATGTCGAGCACGCGCTTGCCTTCGCAGAAGCGGGCGAGGAACTCGCGGTTGTCGCGCTGGTCGGCGAAGAAGCCGGTCTTGTGGCCGCTGCCGGGCGTGGCGCGGAACTTCAGCCCGTGCTCGGTGACGATGCTCGGCGCCGGCGCCTCGGGCGCGCGGAAGTCGAAGCTCTCCTGCTTCTGCACGTGCTCTTCGGCGAAGCTGTAGAAGCGGCAGCCGGGGAATTGCGCGCGCAGCGCTTCGTAGATCCACTCGCGGTGGCGGAACATGCCGGCCGAGAAGAACTCCACCACCAGCAGGTCGCCATAGCGGTCCACCACCAGGCCGGACAGGCCGTCGCCCTCCGAGTGCACCACCCGCCAGGCGTCGGTGGTTTCATCCAGCCGCAGCAGGCCGCGGCGCAGCTCGACCGCGGCGGCGATGCGGCGGGCGAAGAAGGCCGCGTCCACCGCCTCGTCCGGGTCTTCGGTCAGCACCCGCAGGGCGATGCGCGAGTGGCCGTTGTAGAAGCCGCGGGCGACCCAGACGCCGGCGTTGTCCACCACGTCGACGATGGCACCGGGTTTGGGCCGGGCCACCGGCTTGTCCACCATCTTCTGGAACACCCAGGGGTGGCTGGAGCGGCGCTCGATCTTGAGCCGGACGACGGGCAGGGCTTCGGGGGCGTTCATGCCGCCATTGTACCGGCCCGGCCCGCCGGGCCCCCGCCCGCTCACGTGGCGTTGACGTTTCCGTGCTACCTTTCGACCCAAGAAGGGGAGTAGCTCTCCCGCTGCCGCGGTCGTCATCACGGGGTCATGCCCCCGGTCCGGCAGGCAGGCCATGCAGCACCGCGATCGGTGCCGGCCTGCGAGCAAGACCTTCGTCCTCCGGGGCGAAGGTCTGTCCGAAGTCCACGACAGCCCTGCGACCCGGTCGCGGGGTTTTTGCTTTCTGGAGCGTGGACATGCAATCGATCGGATCTCCCCTGTTGTGGACCGGCTTCGCGGTGTTCGTGGTCATCGCGCTGGCGGTGGACCTGCTGGCGATGCGCAGCAGCGGCCCGCACAAGGTCGGCCGGCGCGAGGCGCTGCTGTGGAGCGCGGCCTGGATCGGCCTGGCGCTGATCTTCAACGCCGGCCTGTGGTGGTACCTCCAGGGCCAGCTGCCCGCGGCCGAGGCGAATCGCATCGCGACCGAGTTCCTCACCGGCTACCTGGTGGAGAAGGCGCTGGCGGTGGACAACATCTTCGTCTTCCTGATGCTGTTCACTTACTTTGCCGTTCCGGCCCAATCCCAGCAGCGGGTGCTGGTGTACGGCGTGCTCGGCGCGATCGTGCTGCGCGCGGTGCTGATCTTCGTCGGCGCCGCGCTGGTGGCGCAGTTCCACTGGGTGCTCTACGTGTTCGGGCTGTTCCTGCTGGCCACCGGCATCAAGATGCTGTGGGCGGCGGGCAAGGAACCGAACCTGGAGGACAATCCGCTGCTGCGCTGGATCACCTCGCACCTGCCGATGACCCGCCGGTATTTCGGCGAGGCGCTGTGGATCGGCGAGGGCGGCCGGCGCAAGTACACGCCGCTGTTCGTGGTGCTGCTGATGATCGGCATCACCGACGTGATCTTCGCGGTCGATTCGATCCCGGCGATCTTCGCGATCACCACCGACCCCTTCATCGTGCTGACTTCGAACGTGTTCGCGGTGCTGGGCCTGCGCGCGCTGTACTTCCTGCTGGCCGACATGGCCGAGCGCTTCCACCTGCTCAGCTACGGGCTGGCGGCGGTGCTGGTGTTCGTGGGCACCAAGATGCTGATCGTGGACGTGTTCAAGATCCCGGTGTTCGTGTCGCTGGGCGTGGTGGCGGCCCTGATCGCCGGCGCGATGGTCGCCAGCGTGCTGATCCCCCCGCGGCCCAAGGCCGGCGCGACCGGCTGAGGCGGCGCGGGAAACGGGCGGGCGCGGCGCGGCTGCCATCGCCCGCGGCCTTGCCTACGGCCGCCGGCCGCCCCATCTTCCTGCGATGGATGCTTCCGACCCCGAGATCGCCCACGCGCCGCTGGTCCGCGATCGCTTCCGTCGCGCGCTGACCGCGGCGATGGCGGCGGTGGTGGCGATGGGCGCGGTGTTCTTCGCCCAGCCGCACCTGCCGGTCGGCGCGCTGGCGATCTCGCCGCAGCAACCCGCGGGCCTGGCCGGCGTGCTGTTCGCGCCGCTGCTGCACGGCTCCTTCGGCCACCTGGCGGCGAACGCCTTCGCGGTGCTGGTGCTGGGCACGCTCGCGGGCACCGTGTTCCCGCGCGCGACGGTGCGCGCGCTGCCGTTGATCTGGCTGCTGTCGGGCGTCGGTACCTGGCTGATCGGCACCGGCGGCCTGCACCTGGGCGCGTCGGGCGTGACCCACGGCCTCGGCTTCCTGGTGTTCACCCTCGGCATCCTGCGCCGCGACCGCCCGGCGATCGCCGCCGCGCTGATCGGCTTCTTCCTGTTTGGCGGCATGCTGGTGTCGGTGCTGCCGGTGGAGATGGGCGTGTCCTGGGAGTACCACCTGTCCGGCGCACTGGCCGGGGTGCTCTGCGGCGTGCTCTGGCGCCGCGCCGACCCGGAGCCGCCGCGCAAGCGCTACAGCTGGGAGGACGAGCCCGAGGTGCTGCCCGATGACACCCTCGAGCCGCCCGCGCCGCGGGAAGTGCCGGTGCTCTGGCACCGCCCGCCGGTGGAGGAGGAGCGCGGCGTGGTGCTGCCTTTCCGCCGCCCGGGCGCCGGCCCGGACTGAAGGCTGCGCTGCACGCGCCCTCGGCCCACGCCCCGCCTGGGAATGCGAACGCGAGCAGCCACCTCGCGTTCCGGCGCCGCGGCGTATCATCACGCCGTCTTCTTCGTTCAGCGATCCGTGCCATGACCCAGCCGCAGCGCGTCGAGCACCTGGCCACCGACAAGGGCAACGTGCCGGTCTACGCCACCGGCGTGGTCGAGCAGCCCTGGGACGCCTACACCGCCACCGACCACGGCGTCTGGCAGGCGCTGTTCCGCCGCCAGCGCGAATTGCTCCAGGGCCGCGCCTGCGACGAGTTCCTGCAGTGCCAGGACGCGATGGGCATCGGCGAGGACCGGATCCCGAAGTTCGCCGAACTCAACGTGCAGCTCGGCGCGGCCACCGGCTGGCAACTCATCGGCGTGGAAGGCCTGCTGCCCGAGCTCGACTTCTTCGAGCACCTGGCCAACCGCCGTTTCCCGGTGACCTGGTGGATCCGCCGGCCCGAGCAACTCGATTACCTGAGCGAGCCGGACCTGTTCCACGACCTCTTCGGCCATGTGCCGCTGCTGATGAACCCG
This sequence comes from uncultured Gammaproteobacteria bacterium, assembly GCA_966250755.1. Lineage (GTDB taxonomy): Bacteria > Pseudomonadota > Gammaproteobacteria > Xanthomonadales > Xanthomonadaceae > Arenimonas. The sequence goes on from CBININ010000083.1 coordinate 4,900, forward strand.
GTGTTCGCCGACTACATGCAGGCCTACGGCCGCGGCGGCGTGAAGGCGCACGGCATCGGCCCGGAGGCATTGGCCCAGCTGACGCGGCTGTACTGGTACACGGTGGAGTTCGGCCTGATCGAGACCCCGCAGGGCCTGCGCATCTACGGTTCGGGCATCGTCAGTTCCAGCGGCGAGAGCGTGCACTGCCTGGAATCCGACGCCCCCAACCGCCTCGGCTTCGACCTGCTGCGGGTGATGCGCACGCGCTACCGCATCGACACCTACCAGAAGACCTACTTCGTGATCCGCGATTTCGAGCAGCTGTTCGAGGCCACCCGACCGGATTTCCGTCCGTACTACGAACAACTCGCGCAGCAGCCGACCATCCCGGCCGGCGAGGTGCTGGCGGGCGACCGCGTCTACCACCGCGGCAGCGGCGAGGGCTGGCTCAACGACGGCGACGTCTGAGCCGCGCTCAGCGCGTCGGCGCCGCCATCGCGACCTCGGCGGCCTCGGCGGCCTTCGGCCCTGGCGTCGGCAGGTACTTGCGCAGCAGCCACACGCGCAGCAGTGCGGCGATCGCCAGCGGCGCCAACCAGGCGAAGATCCGCAGTCCCTCCCCGGCCAGCGACGGCAACAGCCGCGGCAGGCCGATCGACAGGAAGGCGATGTGGGTCGCCACGCCGCAAGCCAGCATCGCCGACAGGTGCTCGCCCATCCACCAGCGCGGATGCCGGGCGCCGCGGTGCGCGGTCACCAGCATGCCGCGACCGCCGAGCAGGCCCGGCAGCGAGAAGCCGACGAAGATCGGCTGCTGCAGCGCCAAGCCCAGCACCAGCACGCCGGCGCCGGCCACCAGGTTCGCCCACGCCAGCCGTCGGTAGCCGCGGCCGGTGTAGCGCGCGAAGTCGCGCTTGTCGCGGATCGCGAACCAGCCCTGCCACAGCGCGGTGACGGTGATCAGCAGCAGGTAGAACAGGAACACGCCGAAGCCGGTATTGAAGTACTGCAGCACGCGCCACGACAGCGGCACCGCCGGCAGCAGCAACGCCAGCATCGCCAGCAGGTAGACCTTGCCGGCGAGACGGTGGGGGCCGCTGCCCTTGCGCGCGAGTGCGGCGATCCAGAAGGTCAGCAGGGCCAGCACGCCGGGGGCGACGTGGGCGGCCAGTTCGATCGCACGTGCGTTCATGCGGGTTCCTTGCAGCGGGGTGGGCCTGGGACACAGCTTGGCGGCGCCGCGCCTCCCGATCAGGTGCCGGCGGTCACCGCGGCTGGGTGCCGGAAGTCACTTTCTGCATGCCATGCCTTGCCGCCCGTCGGCGTGCGGCCCAAGCTGCGCGCATGTCGCCGGTCCTTCGTCGCCTCCTGCAACCGCTCAACCTCGCCGCCTACCTGGCCTGGCTGGCGATCGGCGGCGCCTTGCTCTCGCGGCCGCCCAATCCGACCGGGCTGTGGCCGACCCCGTGGCTGCTGCCGACGCTGCTGGCGTTGCACGGGCTGGTGCTGGCGCTGTTCGTCGGCGTGCAGTTCGCGCGCGGCGAGCAGCGAGCCCGGGGCCTGGTGTTCGCGCAGCTGGCCGCGGCGCTGGCGATGATGGCCATCGCGCGCGACGGCGTGCTGCCGATCCTGCTGGTGGTGGCGATGGCGCAGCTCGCGCAGCTGATGTTGCCGCGCGCGCAGGCGGCGGCCTTCGTCCTCGTCAACGCGGTATTCGCGGTGCTGCTGTGGGGCGCGTGGCAGGCCGGCGGCGCCGGGCCGGTGTTCCTGGTCACCGGCATGAGCTTCCAGCTCTTCGCCATGACCGCGTCCTGGCACGCGGTCAGCGCGCAGCGTTCGCGCGACGCCCAGGCCGAGCTCAATGCCGAGTTGCTGTCCACCCGCTCGCTGCTGGCCGCCAGCGTGCGCGATTCCGAGCGCCTGCGCATCGCCCGCGAACTGCATGATGTCGCCGGCCATTCGCTCACCGCGCTCAAGCTCAACCTCGCCGCGCTGCAACGACAGCCGGCCTTCCGCGACCAGCCGCAGCTGGCGCTGTGCACGCGACTGGCCGACGAGCTGCTGGCCGACCTGCGCGCGGTGGTGCAGCAGATGCGCCTGCACGAGGGCCTGGAATTGCGCCGCATGATCGAGGGCGTCGCCGCGCCCTTCCCGAAGCCGCGCCTGCACCTGGACATGCCCGACGAATTGCGGGTGGAACGCTTCGAACAGGCCGAGGCGGTGCTGCGCACGGTGCAGGAGGCGCTGACCAATGCCGCCCGCCACGGCGCCGCCGACAACCTGTGGCTGGCGCTCCGGCGCGAGGACGGCGCGCTGCGGCTGGAGGCGCGCGACGACGGCCGCGGCCAGGGCGAGCTGCGCTTCGGCAACGGCCTGACCGGGATGCGCGAGCGCCTGCGCGCGATCGGCGGCGACGTCCAGGCCGATGCGCTGGCCGGTGGCGGCGTGCGGCTGTCAGCTTGGCTGCCGCTGGCGGCGTCCTGAGCCGGGCCACGATGACCGCACCTTCCGTACCGCTGCGCCTCGCGCTGGCCGATGACCAGGCGCTGGTGCGCAGCGGGCTGGCGGCCTTGCTGGGCGACTTGCCGCAACTCGCGGTCTGCGTGCAGGCCGGCGACGGCGAGAGTCTGCTGCAGGCGCTGGCGGACACGCCGGTGGACGTGGTGCTCTCCGACATCCGCATGCCCGGCCGCGACGGCTTCGGCGTGCTGGAGGCGCTGGCCGCGCGCGGCGACGCCACGCCGGTGATCCTGCTGACCACCTTCGACGAGCCGGACCTGGCGCTGCGCGCGGCGGCCGCCGGCGCCCGCGGCTTCCTGCTCAAGGACGCCTCGCCGGAGGACTTGCTGGAGGCCATCACCCGGGTCGCCGCCGGCGAGACCCTGCTGGCGCCCGTGCCCACCGACCCGGTGCGCGAGCGCTACGCCTTCCGCGACCGCAGCGCGCCCAGCGACACCTTCAGCGAGCGCGAGGTGGCCATCCTGCGCCTGCTCGCCGGCGGCTACTCGAACAAGGAAATCGCCCGCGCGGTGTTCCTGTCCGAGGGCACGGTGAAGAACTACGTGTCCGAGATCCTGGAAAAGCTCGGCACCCGCGACCGCACCCGCGCGGTGCTCAAGGCGATCACGCTGCGTATCATCTGAGGCGCATGGACGCCCCGGACCTGATCGAAGTCATCCCCGACGCCCTCCCGCCGGAGGCCTGCGCCGGGATCCTCGCGCGCTTCCAGGCCAGTGGCCAGGACCGACCGGGCGAAGTCGGCGCGGGCCTGATGCCCGAGCTCAAGGACAGCCGCGACATCCGCATCAGCGGCAAGCCCGAGTGGCGAGAGGTCGAGGCCGCGCTGAACACCGCGATGTTCGGCGGGCTGCTGCGTTACCTGCGCCGTTACCCCGAGGCCCTGCTCTCGCCGCTGATGCTGCAGGCGCCCGCCCCCGCCGGCGCGGCGCCGCGCCGGCTCGACGCCGTGGCCCTGCGCGCGCTCGACGACGCCACCCTCGGCGCCATCGCGCAGCAGGTGCTGCGGCCGGGCGCGATCAACCTGCAGCGTTACGCCGCCGACCGCGGCGGCTACCCGTACTGGCATTGCGAGCTCTACCCGAAGGACGCCAGCGCCGAGACCCTGCACCGCCACCTGCTGTGGACGCTCTACCTCAACGACGGCTTCGAGGCCGGCGAGACCGAGTTCCTGTTCCAGCGCCGCAAGGTCGCTCCGCGCACCGGCACCCTGCTGATCGCGCCGGCGGCCTTCACCCACACCCACCGCGGCAACCGCCCGGCGGGCGGGGACAAATTCATCGCCACCAGCTGGATCCTGTTCCAGCGCGCCGAGGTGCTGTACCCGCCGCGCTGACGGCGACAGCGGCCCGGCTACAATGGCGCGCCCCCACCCGCCCCTCGAGGACCGCATGTCGAAGCCGATCTCGCTGACCCGCTTCCTGATCCAGGAACAACAGGCCGGGCACATCAACGCCGACCTGCGGCTGCTGATCGAAGTGGTGGCGCGGGCCTGCAAGTCGATCGCCACCGCGGTGGGCAAGGGCGCGCTCGGCGGCGTGCTCGGCGA
>CBININ010000084.1:0-8924 GCA_966250755.1 uncultured Gammaproteobacteria bacterium
CGTTGGCGATCCACTGCTTGCCGGCCATCTGGACGGACAGCTGGTCCAGGCGCAGGAAGGCCTTGTCCAGCAGCTTGGCCTTCTCGGCCTCGGCCAGGTGCGGCTGGAACAGACCGCCGATGGTCTTGTGCAGTTCGGTGCCGATGAAGGTCAGCGCCGACTGGACGCGCACGCGTTCGCGGGTGCCGTTGGGCGGCGCGATGCCCGCCTCGGGAAAGCGGTCGGCGATGTACTGCACGATGGCCGGGCCTTCGGCGATCACCTCGCCGTCCTCCAGCTCCAGCGCCGGCACGTAGCCATAGGGATTGAGGGTGAGGAAGTCGCGGCCATCCGCCGTCTTCTTGTCGCGGCCCACGGCCACGGCCTGGAAATCGGCGCCAGCCTCGAACAGGGCGATATGCGGGGACAGGGAGCAGGCGCCCTGCTTGTAGAACAGCTTCATGACGGGTCCTTCGGTTCGGTGAACCGGTTGTGGTGACCCGTGCAATGATGGCGGCGGCAGATCCCCAGCCAAGCCGCATGGCTGCAACGCTGGGTTGCAGCCCGCCCCGCGCGATCAGCCGGCCTTGAGCCGGTCGCCGAAATAGCCCTCCAGCTTCTCCACCTTCGGCTGCGACACGAAGCGGATATAGGGCTGGCCGGGATTGAGGTCCGCGTAGTTGTGGTGGTAGCTCTCCGCGACGAAGAAGGCCTCCAGCGGCTCCACGGTGGTGGCGATGGGCCCGGCGAACACGTTCGCCGCGTCCAGCTGCCCGATGTACGCCTCGGCCACGCGGCGCTGGGCTTCGTCGAGCGCGAACACCGCCGAGCGGTACTGGGTGCCGACGTCATTGCCCTGGCGATCCTTCTGCGTCGGGTCGTGCGCCACGGCGAAGAACACTTTCAGCAGCTGGCCGAAGCTGGTACCCGCGGGGTCGTAGGTGATGCGGATGACTTCGGCGTGGCCGGTGCGGCCGCTGCACACGGCCTTGTAGTTGGCGGTGTCGGCGGCGCCGCCGGCGTAGCCGGGCTGCACGTCGCGCACGCCCTTCAGGCGCCGGAACACCGCCTCGGTGCACCAGAAGCAGCCGCCGCCGAGGATGGCCTCGCCGCGGTCGTCGGCCGCCGCCAGGTCCAATGCGGGATCGGGCACCTGGTCCGGCGCAACGCGCAGGCCGATGCCGGGGATGTCGCAAGCGTTCATGCTGGGCTCCTGCAAGGTCGGTCGTGGACCGATTCGCGCGGCGGGGCGCGCGGGTTACGCCGGCATCAAGGCTTCGGCGTCCCCACTATGCATGGTGTCGTCCCAGCGCCCCATCAAGGCCAGGTAGAGCAGTTTCTCGAACTCGGGCTGGAAGCGGCGGATCACCGCGTCCGGATCCGGCACCAGCTTGGCGTCGCCGATCAGGCCGAAATGCACCTTGCCCTCGTAGCTCAGGATCGAGATGCCGATGCCGATCGAGCCGGTCTGCGGCACCCAGAACATCATGTCCCTGACCTTGCAGCCGGCCAGGTAGAGCGGCATCTGCGGACCCGGCACGTTGGTGGCCACCGCGGTCGCCTTGCGGCTGAACAGTTCCAGGAAGGTGCGCTGCAGCGCCGTCGGCGCCATGCCCAGCGCGGCCAGCAGGCCGTAGGACACGATCGCCTGGCGCGAGCCCTTGAGCTGGCACATGCAATCGGCCACGCGTTCGAGCCGCCGCACGGGATTGTCCTCGCCGACCGGCAGTTCCAGGAACACCAGGCCGAAATGGTTGCCCAGCTTGCGCGCGTGCTCCAAGGGCCGCAGGTTGACCGGCACCGTGGCGCGCACGGTGAGGCCGTCCACGTGCTCGCCGCGGTCGAGCATGTAGCTGCGCAAGGCGCCGGCCACCGAGGCCATCAGCACGTCGTTGACCGTGCAGTCGAAGGCGCGGCCGACGGCCTTCACCTCGTCCAGGTCCAAGGGCTCGGCCCAGGCCACGCGCTTGCTCACGCCCAGGCGGCCGCGCAGCACGGTGTCGGGGTCGTCGGACAGCGACAGCGCCAGCGCGAGCTCGCGGGCGATCTCGCCGCCCTCCTTCGCCACCACCGTCGCCAGGCCGGGATCGCGGTAGAAATCCAGGCCCTTCTCCAGCACCTGGCCGCCGATCTTCATGTAACGGTCGATGGCGCCGACCCGCTGCGCGACCTGCTTGCCGTCGCCGCCCAGCCAGGCCTTCGACAGCTCGCTACCCTTCTTCGCCTCGCGCTCGGTGTCGGTGATCGACAGCATCACCTGCACCAGCGCCATGCCGTCGGCATAGCAATGGTGGATGCGCGTGACCAGCGCCGAACCGCCGCCGTACTTCTCCACGAGATGGAACTGCCAGAGCGGCTTGGTCTTGTCGAGCGGCGTGGACGCCTGCTGCGAGACGAAACGCTCGAGCTCGCGCTTGCCGCCGCGTCCCGGCAGCGCCGACAGGCGCACGTGCCAGTCGAGGTCGAAGTCGGCGTCGTCCTCCCACCAGGCGCCGGCGGGCGTGTCCACCGCCTTCTGGCGGAAGCGCGGGTAGGCCAGGAAGCGCTGCTTCACCACGCGCTTGAGGTGTTCGAGCGACATCGGCTCGTCGAACATCATCACGCTGGTGATCATCATCAGGTTGGTGGCGCGCTCCATGCGCAGCCAGGCCGTGTCCACCCGGGACATCGGCTCGCGCCTGCGTCGCGACAGCTTCACCTCGGCCATGGTTCCCTCCGCTCGCCCTTGCAGCGATGGTGCAGGGTCCGGCCCGGCCCGGCAAGGCTCAGATGCTGCCGTGCCACTGGTAGCCGCGGTCCTCCCAGTAGCCGCCCTGGCCGCCGCCGATGCCTTCCAGCGAGGCGACCAGGTCCAGCCCGACCACATACTTGGCGTGCTTGTAGCCCAGCTTGCGCTCCAGCCGGGCCCGCAACGGGGCGCCGTGGGGCACGGTGAGCGGCGCATCGTTCATGTCGTAGGCCAGGATCGACTGGGGATGGCGGGCCTCCCGCAGGTCCACGCTCTCGTAGTAGCGGGCGGCGTCGCCGTCGAGGCTGTCGGCGCAGCGAAACACGAGGAAGCGCGCCTCGGCGCGGGGCTGCGCGAGTTCGAGCAAGTGGCGAATCGGCACGCCCTTCCACTTGCCGATGCAGCTCCAGCCCTCGACGCAGTCGTGGCGGGTGATCTGGCTGCGCGCCGGCATCGCGCGCAACCGCGCGAGCGAGAGCGACTGCGGGTTCCGGACCAGGCCGCCGATCGCCAGCCGGTAGTTGGCGAAGCCCTCGCGCAACAGGGCAAGGTACTCCGGCGTGCGCGGGTCGACCGAGCCGTTGGCCTTGAACACCGGCGACAGGTCGGCCTCGGTGTACTCCTGCGCCAGCGCCATGTCGGGGGTGAGCGCATCGAGGGCGGCGTCGGTGGGCGCGTCGGCGGCGGCCAGCAGCGAGCGCATGCCGGGGTTGGCGGCGAGCTTGTCGCAGCCCGACAGCGCGGCCGCGCCGCCAGCGGCCAGCAGGGCGAGGAAGCGGCGGCGGTCGAGTTCGGTCATGGCGTGTCGTCCCCGGGCGCGGCCGCCGGATCCGGCGGGACGCGGTAGCGGCCCGTGAGCATGCCGCGCAGCTGGTTCAAGGGCCCGCTCACCAGCACCATGAAGACGTGCAGCGCCACGAAGGCCACCAGCAGCACGGCAAGAATGAAGTGCCAGGTGCGCGCCGACTGGCGCCCGCCGACCAGGTCCACCAGCCAGCCCAGCACGCTGTCCATGGTCGGCGACATCGCCAGTCCCATGAGCACGATGCCGGGCAGCAGCACGAACAGTACGGCCAGGTAGGCCAGCTTCTGCAGCACGTTGTAGCGCAGCGCCGCCTCCCCCACCGGGTGCCTGAAGCGCAGGTGCTCGCGCACCGAGGCGCCGATGCCGCGCAGCTCGGCGCCGGTCGGCGCCAGGTCGCGCGCAAGATGCCGCGAGCGCCAGCTCCACAGCAGGTAGAAGGCGCCGTTGATGACGAACACCCAGGCGAAGAAGAAGTGCCAGCGCCGCCCCTGCGCCAGGTCCTTGGCGCCTGGGATCGTCAGCCACTTCGGGAAGCCGCGGGGCACCGTCTTGCCGGCGAGGTTGCGCGACACGCCCAACACGCCGGTGGTGTCGAACTGGCGCGCGCCGATCACCGTGAACCCGCGCAGCGCGCCGTCGGCGCCCGCCCGCGCCTGCAGCGCGAAGGCCGGCCTTTCGAAGCGCGAGATGTCGCCCCAGTACAGCGCCGGATGCGCATTGAATATCTGCAGGCCGCTGAGCAACAGGACGAACAGGCACGCGACGTTGAGCCAATGCGCCAGGCGCACCGGCAGGCGGTGGCGTCGAACGAGCTCGCCCTGCGATCCGGCCATTCCTACTCCGCGCGTCCCGGTGGATCCAGCCTACTCCTGCAACGCTTCGTTTGCAGGGCCCCCGAGGTTACGCGTGGCATCATGTCGGCCTTCCCCGGAGGGACCGACCATGACCCAGTTCCTGCCCCCGCGCCTGCACGACCTCGGCGGCTTCAGCGTCGGCCGGCTGCTGCCGCATGCCCAGCGCCGCAGCGTCGGGCCCTTCGTGTTCTTCGACCACATCGGCCCGGCCGTGCTCGGCGGCGAGCAGCCGGTGGCGGTACGCCCCCACCCGCACATTGGCCTGGCCACCGTCACCTACCTGTGGGAGGGCGCGATGATGCACCGCGACAGCCTCGGGTCCGTGCAGGAAATCCAGCCCGGCGACGTCAACTGGATGACCGCCGGCGCCGGCATCGTCCATTCCGAACGCACGCCGGAACGGCTGCGCGGCGTGGACCACCCCTTCCACGGCCTGCAGACCTGGGTGGCGCTGCCGGTCGTGCACGAGGACGTGGCGCCCGCCTTCGCCCACCACCCGAAGGCCACGCTGCCAGTGGTCGAACGCGAAGGCGTCACGCTGCGCATCGTGGCCGGCCATGCCTACGGCGCACGCTCGCCGGTGGCGGTGCTGGCGCCAACGCTGTACGTATCCATCGACCTTGCGCCTGGCGCGTCCATCGAGGTCACCGACGAGCACGAGGAGCGCGCGCTGTACCCGGTCAGCGGCGAACTCACGCTCGACGGCGAGGCGCTGCCGCTCAATACCCTGGCCGTGCTCGAGCCCGGCGGCCGGCCGCTGCTGCGCGCGACCACGGCCTCGCGGGTGATGCTGCTCGGCGGTGCGCCGCTCGACGGGCCGCGCTTCATCTGGTGGAACTTCGTGTCGAGCTCGCGCGAGAAGATCGAGGCGGCCAAGCAGCGCTGGAAGGACGGCGGCTTCGGCCAGGTGCCGGGCGAGACCGAGTTCATTCCCCTGCCCGACTGAACCGGCCTACTTCGCGTTCTGGTAGGCGAGCAGCGCGTCATCGCGCGAGCGCCGCAGGTCGAGCACGGGCGCGGGATAGTCGGGCGCCAGTTCGCGCGCGAGCCCGGCGTGTTCCCAGGGTTCGAACACCGCCGGCGCCGGCAACCTGCGCAGTTCCGGCACCCAGCGGTGGATATATTTCGCCTCGGGATCGAACCTGGCCGCCTGCGAGCTCGGACTGAAGATGCGGAAATACGGCGCGGCATCCGCGCCGGTGCCGGCCGACCACTGCCAGCCCTGCGTGTTCTGCGCCAGGTCCGCGTCCACCAGCGTGTCCCAGAACCACCGGGCGCCGTGGATCCAATGCACGCGCAGGTTCTTGGCCAGCAGGCTGGCCACCACCATGCGCACGCGGTTGTGCATCCAACCGGTGTGCCAGAGCTCGCGCATGCCGGCATCCACCAGCGGGATGCCGGTGCGGCCACATTGCCAGCGCCGCAGTACCTCGGTATCCGGCTCGACCCAGTCGAAGCGCGCGAATCTGTCGGTGAGGTCGCGCTCGGCGGCATGCGGGAAATGGAACAGCAGGTGGTGCGAGAACTCGCGCCAGCCGAGCTCAGCCAGGTAGCGCCGCAGGTCCTCCTCGCCGATGGCGGGACGCCGCGCGTCGAGCACGCGACGCGCGATTTGCCGCGGCGAGATCTCGCCGAAATGCAGATGCGGCGAAAGCCGCGAGGTGCCCGCGCGATCCGGCAGGTTGCGCTGCTCGCCATACCCGTGCGCGGCGCCCTCGACGAAGGCTTCGAGCAGGTCCTGCGCGCCGGCCTCGCCGGGCTGCCAGGTATCCCAGAAGCCGGCATCCCAATCGAGCAGGGGTTCGAGCGCGAGTTCATCCACGGCCAGGCCGCCCAGCTCGCCCGGCACCTTGGGCAACTGCGTCGGCGCCGGTCGCGGCGCGACGTCGGCGATGCGTTGCCCGGCGTTCTTCCAGAACGGCGTGAACACGCGGTAGGGCTCGCCGCTCAGCGTGGCGACGGTCCAGGGCTCGGCCAGCAGCGCGGCGTTGTGGCTGCGCGCCTCGAGGCCGCGCTCGCGCAGCGCCTGTTTCACCGCGCGGTCGCGCGCGAGGCTCGCCGGCTCGTACAGGCGGTTCCAGTGCACGGCCTGCGCACCGCTGGCCTCGACCAGGCGCTCCAGCGTGGGCAAGCTCGGCCCGCGCAGCACCAGCAAGCGCGAGCCGAGCCTGCGCAAGTCGGCATCGAGCGCGCGAAGGGACTTCGCCAGCCAGGTGCAGGAGGCCGCGCCCGGTTGCCACGGCGCCTCTTCGTCGGGCGCATGGATGTACACCGGGATGGGCGCCAGCCCGGCATCGAGCGCGGCCAGCAAGGCGGGATTGTCGGCAACCCGGAGGTCGCGCCGGAACCAGACGATCGCCCGCGCCATCAGGCGCCCACCTTCACCGGCGGACGCACCGCGGAGAACCCGCCGTCGAGCCCGATCACCTGCCCGGTGATCCAGCCGGCCTCGTCGGACAGCAGGAAGGCCGCCAGCGAAGCGGCATCGGCGGCCTCGCCGTGGCGGCCGAGCGGGTATTGCGCCGACACCTGCCGCGCGGAGGCCTCGTGGCCGAGGAAGCGCGCCGTCATCGGCGTGCGGGTCAGGCCCGGTGCGATCGCGTTGACGCGGATGCCGGCGGACGAGAGCTCGGCGGCAAGCGCGCGCACGAGCGCCTCGATGCCGCCCTTGGCCGCAGCGATTGCCGCGTGGTTGGCGACGCCGATGCCCGCGACCACCGAGGAGAACAGCAACAGGCTGCCGGGCCGTTTCGCCGGCACCGCCGCGGCGGCGTAGGCGCGGGAGACGAAGAAGGCGGTATCGAGGTTGGCCGACATGATCGCGCGGAATTGCGCCTCGGAAGTCCGGGCGAGCGGTGCGATGAGCGTGCTGCCGGCGCAGTTGGCCACGGCGTCGGGCACGCGGTCGAAGCGCGCGGTCGCGAAGTCGAGCGCGGCGTGGGCGCCGGCTTCGCTCGAGACATCGGCGGAGACGGCTTCCGCAGTGTCGCCGCCGAGCACGTAGGCGTCGCGACAGGCCAGCGCGAGCCGCCAGCCGCGGGCGCGCGCCAGGTCGGCCAGTCCGCGGGCGATGCCGCTGCTGGCACCGGTAATCAGGAGGTCCATGCCGCCATTGCAGCGCCGCGCGCGTACACGGCCCGTGAACCGGCATGACCTCCTGCACTTCCCTCGCCGCCGCCGACGCGCGAGGATGGCCGGGATTCCACCCCCGCGGGAGCGCGAAATGAAGTTCCTGTTGCTGCTGGTCGCCTGGTGCCTCTTGCTGGCCGTGGCCTGGCCGCTGGCGCTGCTGGTGCTGGTGCTGTGGCCGGTCGTCTGGCTGTTGTCGATCCCGTTCCGGGTGCTGGGCGCGGTGCTCGACGGCATGGTGGCGCTGCTGCGCTCGCTGTTCATGCTGCCGGCGCGGCTGCTGGGCGGCTGAGCTGCGCAGCCTGTCGTGGAAAAACGAAGCCCCGCGCGAGCGGGGCTTCGTCGTTTCACGGGTTGGCGCGACTCAGGCAGGGGTGACGTTGGCGGCCTGCTTGCCCTTGGGACCCTGCACCACCTCGAAGCTGACGCTCTGGCCTTCCTTCAGCGAGCGGAAGCCGGTGGAGGCGATCGCCGAGAAATGCACGAAGATGTCCTCGCTGCCATCTTCCGGCGAGATGAAGCCAAATCCCTTGGCGTCGTTGAACCACTTTACGGTGCCCTTGCTCATGGAATCCTCGATACTGGTCGGACGGAGTGCGTCGCCTACAGGGTGACCCCGGTCACGATCGCGGCCCGATTATGAACAAGCGTTCGGGCCTTGACAACGCCCGCCGCTTCAGTCCTCGAGCAAGGCTCCGAGCAGGGCCGGCAGGCCCTCCGACCCCGCGGCCACGTTGGCCAGCACCTCGTCCATGGTGATCTCGGCGGCGGGCTCGCCGGGCGCGGCGCCGCAGCCCGCGGCCCAGTTGGCGACCACCGCGAGGCAGGCGTAGTCCAGCCCCAGCTCCCGCGCAAGGGCAGCCTCCGGCATGCTGGTCATGCCGACCAGGTCGCAGCCGTCCCGGCGCAGGCGTTCCACTTCCGCGCGGGTTTCGAGGCGCGGGCCCTGGGTGACGCCGTGGCAACCCCCGTCCACCATCGCCACCCCCGCCTTCGCTGCCGCGCGCAGCACGGCGTGCCGGAGCGACGGGGTATAGGGATCGCCGAAGTCCACGTGCACGACCTCCGTGCCCGGCTCCTCGCAGATCGTGGAGATTCGGCCCCAGGTATAGTCGATCAGCTGGTCGGGCAGCGCCAGCACGCGGGGGCCGTAAGGCGGCGTGATGCCGCCGACCGCGTTCACCGCCAGCACGCGACGGGCTCCGAGGTCGGCGAGCCGGCGCAGGTTGGCGCGGTAGTTGACCTTGTGCGGCGGCAGCGAATGGCCTTCACCGTGGCGCGCCAGGAAGGCGACGCGTCGGCCGGTGAGCCGGCCAACGCGCACCGGGCCAGAGGGCGAGCCGTAGACCGTGTCGCCTTCCAGTGTCTCCACGCCGTCGAGCGCGGCCAGCCGGTACAGGCCGGTGCCGCCGATCACGGCGAGGGCGAT
>CBININ010000085.1:0-8894 GCA_966250755.1 uncultured Gammaproteobacteria bacterium
CCGGCTGCCGCGCCGGTGCTGGAAATGGAGGTGATCGAGGAACTGCGCTCGATCATGGGCGACGAGTACCGCAACCTCGTCAAGCTGTTCCTGGAGGACGCGCCGACGCACATCGAAAAACTGCGGGTCGCCGCCGAGGCCGGCGACGTCGCCGCGATGGTCGCGCCCGCGCACACGCTCAAGTCCTCGAGCGCGAACCTCGGGGCCCTGGCGCTTTCCTCGGTGGCCAAGCGCATCGAGTTCGGCGCGCGCACCGAAGCGCTCACCAAGCCGACGCTGGCGGTGAACATGCTGGAGAACGAGTTCCGCCGCGCGCGCGCGGCGCTGTCGGCGCTCTAGCGCAGCGACAGTCGCGGCGCCCACGGGCGCCGCGCGATCCTCAGATCTTCGTCTGCAGGTAGGGGCCTTCGCCCAGGCGGCCGATCAGGCCCAGCTGCGTCTCCAGCCAATCGACGTGCTCTTCCTCGGACTCGAGGATGGCCACGAACAATTCGCGCGAGGCGAAATCGCCGACCTGCTCGCACTGCGCGATGGCTTCCTTCAGGTCCGGGATCGCCGCCAGTTCCAGCCGCAGGTCGCATTCCAGCGCCTCGGCCGGCGATTCGCCGATCAGCAGCTTGCCCAGGTTCTGCAGGTTCGGCAGGCCCTCGAGGAACAGGATGCGCTCGATGAGCTTGTCGGCATGCTTCATCTCGTCGATCGATTCCTTGTATTCGTGCTCGCCGAGCTCGTGGAAGCCCCAGTTGCGGAACATCCGCGCGTGCAGGAAATACTGGTTGATCGCGATCAACTCGTTGTAGAGCGCGCGGTTGAGGAACTCGATGACCTTCGGATCGCCCTTCACGGCCCAACTCCTGTCTGGCGGGTGCAGGGCGGCAGTCTAGCGCGGGCGCCGCGTCGGGGTCGTGTTGCGAGTCATTCGCGCGCGTGGCGCGCGGCGCGGCTCAGGCCGCGCGCAGGATCGGGAGCGGGAAGCTGGCCAGGTGCTCGGCGAGCAGCTGGGTGGCCAGGGGCAGGCAGCTGCCGCAGCCCGAGCCCAGGCCGGTGCGCATGGTCAGCTCGTGCACCTCGCGCACGCCGTCCTCCGCCGCCTGGCGGATCTGCTTGTCGGTGACGCCGTGGCACAGGCAGACGAACATGGGATGGTGCGGAAGCCCGGAAGCTGAGAACGGTTCTCATCTTGGGCCGGATGAGAACCATTGTCAACAACCCGGGGCGTGACGCCGGTTGCGGATCAGCCGTGCCGTGCCCCGCCGCTGCGGCGTGCCGGCGGATCCGGCAGGGCCGGGGCCGCCCCCGCGGGCACGGCTTCGTCGCCGGCCACCGAACGGGCGAGCGGCGCCAGGTGGTGCAGGGCCCGCACGTAGACCTCGCGCTTGAAGTGCACCACGTTGTCCACCGGGTACCAGAAGTCCACCCAGCGCCAGCTGTCGAACTCCGGCTTGTCGGTCAGGTCCAGCTTGAGCTCGGCCTCCTGGCAGCGCATCTGCAGCAGGAACCAGACCTGCTTCTGGCCGATGCAGGCCGGCCGCGAGCCGCGGCGCACGCAGCGTTGCGGCAGCCGGTAGCGCAGCCAGCCCGGCGTCGCGCCGAGGACCTCCACGTGCTCCGGGGCGAGCCCGACCTCCTCGCGCAGCTCGCGGTACATCGCCTCGAGCGGCGTCTCGTCGGTGTTCATCCCGCCCTGCGGGAACTGCCAGCCGTCGCGGTTGACGCGCCGGGCCCAGAACAGGCGCCCATCCTCGCGCATCAGCACGATGCCCACGTTCGGGCGATACCCGTCCGGATCGATCACGATCGGACTCCAGAAGACTTCACTGCCGCCAGACTGCCACAGCCCGGCCGGCGCTCACAAGCGCGGCGGCACCGTCGCAGGCCGCTACATGATTGATTCGCAAGGCGGGGAAAGGCTAAACTGCGCGGCCCGCCTGCGCAGGTTCCAGGCAGGGGCGGCGACACCCGTGGCTATGTAGCTCAGCCGGTTAGAGCACAGCACTCATAATGCTGGGGTCGGTGGTTCGAGTCCACCCATAGCCACCATATACGAACGCGCTCCCGCCGCCACCTGAATGGCGGCCACCGTTTACGGGAATGCCGGCTGAGTCGGGGCGCCAGCAGCGCGGGATCCCCGGCCCGCCCTGTCGCGGCTGGGATACTCTTTGCCCTCGACGTGGGGGCCGCGATGGAGCCAAACAGCTTGCGGGCAACGGTCGAGGAGCTGCGTGCGCAGGCCGAGCGGACGCACGCGCGCCTTGCCGAGGAATCCGAATACCAGCGACGCATCTACGAAGCGGCTCTCAACAACACGCCCGACTTCGTCTACGTGTTCGACACCGGCCACCGCTGTCTCTACGCCAACGACGCGCTGGTCAAGGTCTGGGGCGTGGGCGACGTCCGCGGAAGGAACTGGATCGAGCTCGGCTACGAGCAGTGGCACGCGGACATGCACGACCGCGAGCTGGCCCAGGTGATCGCCACCAGGGCGCCGATCCGCGGCGAGATCCCCTTCACGGGCACCAACGGCCGGCGCATCTACGACTATATCTTCGCGCCGGTGTTCAATGCCGCGGGCGAGGTCGTCGCCGTGGCAGGCACGACCCGCGACGTCACCGAGCGCCACGCCGCCGAACAGATCATCCGCGAACATGCCGATCGCCTGGCCGAAGCCGACCGCGCGAAGGATGAATTCCTCGCCACCTTGTCGCACGAGTTGCGCAATCCCCTCGCCCCCCTGCGCAACGGCCTGGAAATCCTGCAGCGCAGTGCCGCGTCGGAACCGCAGGCCGCCGTCCACGCCATGATGCAGCGACAGGTCGACCACCTCGTGCGCCTGGTGGACGACTTGATGGAGGTGTCCCGGCTCACGCGGGGCGTGGTGTCTTTGCAACCCGAGCCCCTCGATCTGCAGGAGGTGATAGACCGGGCCATCGAGGCCGCGCGGCCGGCGATCGACAAGCGCGGGCACGAGCTCGTCCTGGACGTACCCGGGCACATGCCCGCCATCCGCGCCGATCGGGTGCGGGTCGCGCAGATCCTGGCGAACCTCCTCAACAACGCCGCCAAGTACTCCGCGCCTGGCAGCCGCATCGTGCTCCGCACACGCCTGGAGGATGGCGCGATCTCCATGTCGGTGATCGATTCCGGCATCGGCATGGTTGCCGAGGAGATCCCCCGACTGTTCGAGATGTTCACCCGAGGTGACCGCGTGCGCGCCTCGGACCAGGAAGGTTTGGGTATCGGCCTGGCGCTGGCCCGGCGCTTGGCGCTGTTGCACGGCGGCTCGCTCGATGCAGCCAGCGACGGCCCCGGCCAGGGCAGCGTCTTCACGCTTCGACTGCCCCTGCCCGCCGATGACCTGGTCGAATTGCGCGAGGTGGATGCCGGCGATGTTTCCCTGGCGCTGCGAATCCTGCTGGTGGACGACCAGGCGGACGTGGGCGGGAGCCTGGCCGAGGCCTTGCGCCTGCTGGGGGCGGATGTCACCTTCCTCGCGGACGGCGCCGACGCGTTGCGCGAGTTCGCGCGCATCGCCCCGGACGTGGCGATCCTCGACATCGGCATGCCGCGCCTCACCGGCTACGACATCGCCCGTTCACTGCGCGCGAGCGGGGCCACCGTGCCCCTGATCGCGCTGACGGGCTGGGGACAGGAGGCGGACCGGCAGCGGGCTCTGGCGGCGGGTTTCGATCACCACCTCGTCAAGCCGGTGGCGATCGCGACCCTGGCGGGTCTGCTGCGTTCGATCGAAGTGGCGGCCGCGCCGCGTAGCTGACCGCATCGGCGCCCGCCGGCGTCGCCAGCACCGCGGCCTTGCGCTCAGACCCGACCGGTCACCGGCAGCAGGGCGCCCGTCACCGCCTGGGCCTTCGCCGACAGCAGGAAGGCAATCACTTCGCCCAACTGCTCCGCGGTCACCCACGTGCCGAAGTCCGCTTTCGGCATGTCGGCGCGGTTGGCCGGCGTGTCGATGATGCTCGGCAGCACCGCGTTGACGGTGATGCCGCGCGCCTTGAGTTCCTCGGCCAGGGCTTCGGTGAGTTTCGCCACGCCGGCCTTCGAGGCGGCATAGGCGCCCATGCCGGCGCCCGCCTTCACCGCGCCATTGGCGCCGACGTTGACGATGCGGCCGTGGCCGTCGGGCAAGTAGGGCAGCGCCGCCATGCACGCCGACACCGCCGTGCGCAGGTTGAGCGCGAACATCGCATCCCAGCCCTCGAGCGATCCGCCTTCGAGCTTCTCCCAGCGAAAGCCGCCGGCGATATTGACCAGCCCGTCGAGTCGGCCGAACTTCGCGATGATGCGATCCACCGCCACGCGCGCGCCCTCGCTGCTCGCCAGGTCGGTGTCGCCGACCAGGAAGGCGCCCTCCAGCGGCGAGCGCGGCGCGGCGGCGCGATCGATCGCCGCGACCTGCGCGCCTTCGGCCAGGCAAGCCCTCACGACCGCACTGCCGAGCGCGCCGAAGGCGCCGGTGATGGCGATGACCCGATCCTGCAGAAGCATGTGCGTTCCCCGCGGTGAGGTCCGCCGATTCTAGCGCTGCGCGTCTAACGCTGCCCGCCTGGCACTGCCGTCGCGGCGGGCGCCGGCGCGATCCGCCACACCTTGCCGCCGACGTCGTCGGCCACCAGCACCGCGTCGCGCCCGTCCACGGCCACGCCCACGGGCCGGCCCATCGCCTGGCCGTCGGCGTCGACGAAGCCCGTCAGCACCGGCTCGTACTTGCCAGCCGGCTTGCCGCCGGCGAACGGGACGAACACAAGCTCGTAGCCGTGCAGCGGCGTGCGGTTCCAGGAACCGTGCAAGCCGATGAAGGCGCCGTGGCGGTAATGCGCGGGCAGCAGTTCGCCGGTGTAGAAGGCCAGACCCAGCGGCGCCACGTGCGAGCCCAGCGCGTAGTCGGGCGGGATGGCCCTGGCGACCATCGCCGGGTTGGGCGGCTTGACCCGCGTATCCACGTGCTGGCCGTAGTAGCTCCACGGCCAGCCGTAATGCGCGCCCGGCGTCACCGACGTCAGGTAGTCGGGCACGAGGTCGTCGCCCAGTTCGTCGCGTTCGTTGACGACCGTCCAGAGCGCGCCGGTGTCCGGGTTCCAGTCCAGGCCGACAGGATTGCGCAAGCCGGACGCGTACACGCTGACCGCGCGCGTTGGGAGGTCGACAACAAGGATGTTGGCGCGCATGGCCTCCACCGCCATGCCGTTGTCGGCGACATTGCTGTTGGAGCCAACACCCACGTACAGCGTGCGGCCGTCGGGCGAGGCGAGCAGGCTCTTGGTCCAGTGGTGGTTGAAGCGGCCCTTCCCCGGCAAGTCCACCACGTGTTCCGGTGCGCGGGTCGCCGCGCGCGCGCCCGGCGTGTACGGCACGCGCACCAGCTCGTCGGCGTTGGCCACGTAGAGCCAGTCGCCGACCAGCGCCATGCCAAACGGCGAGTGCAATCCCGCCAGGAACACGCCCTGCGATTCGGCCATGCCGTCGCCGTCGGCGTCGCGCAGCAGCGTGATGCGGTCGGGACTGGGTACGCCGGCGCCGGCCTTCTTCATCACGCTGCCCATCACCTTGCCCTTGATGCCGGTGACGCCGCTCTTGCCGGCGGGCCCATTGGTCTCGGCGACCAGCACGTCCCCGTTCGGCAGCACCAGCAGCCAGCGCGGATGCACCAGCCCGGAGGCGAAGGCCTGCACCGCCAGTCCGCGCGCCGCGACCGGCGTGCGCCCCTCCGGCCAGCCGATCGCCGGCGCGATGTCCACGCGCGGGATCAGCCGATGCGCCGGCGCCGGCAGCGTTGGGGTGGGTCCGACCTGCGCGCCGGGCGGCAGGTGCTGGGAGCCGCTGCAGGCTGTCGTGCCGGCGAGGCCGGCGAGCAGGAGACACGGCATCGGCAAGCTTCGCGGCAGGCGCATGGCAGGTCTCCGGAGCGGGGGACCTTCGAGCGTACGCGTGCGTCCCTCGGGCTAGCTGGCTGCCGGGTGACTGCAGGCCGACGATCACGCCCGCATGCAGGCGACGTTCACTTTCTCGGCTTGCGCACGTGGATGGGCACCACGCCCTTGAGCTGCGCGCGCCAACTCTCTCCCGGCAGCAGCATCATCGGGATCTGCCCGCCGCTGGGCACCAGCCGCGTCCACACCTGCTGTGCCTCGCCGAGCGCGCGCTGGTCGACGTCGCGGTCGAAGACCGGCACGAACCAGATTCCCGGTCGGCCCGAATCGTCGCGCGCAATCACCAGGAAGCAGCGCTCGATCGCGGGATGCCGCGCGCAGACGTCCGCCAGCGCGATCTCCAGTTGTTTGCGGAGCGCGGCCGCGGCCCGGTCGGCGGTCGCCGCCGGCTTCTGCTTCGCTTCGTTGGCGGCGACGCCAGCGCTGGCGAGCGCCAGCGCAAACCACAGGAACCACCGCATGACGCCCTCTGCACCGCATGGCCTGGCGGCAGCTTAGCGCATCACTGCGCCTGCAAGGCCGACAGGTCGGCGACCAGTCCGGCGAAGGCTTCCGCACGTGCTTCGCCACCACGCTGCCGCAGCACCCAGGACGGATGCACCGTCGCCAGCACGCGCGCGCCGTTGCCCAACTCGAACCACCGTCCGCGCGAGGCCATCAAGCGGAAGCCACGGCCGAGCACGGCCTGCGCCGCGGTCGCGCCGAGGCAGACGATGCGCTGCGGCCGCAGTGCCTCGAGCTCACGCTCGAGCCAGGGCCGGCAGGCACGCTGCTCGGAAGGACTGGGCTTGGCGTGCAGGCGGCGCTTGCCGCGGGGCACGAACTTGAAGTGCTTCACCGCGTTGGTGACGTAGAAGTCGCGGCGGTCCAGCCCGAGCTCGGCCAGCGCCTTGTCGAGCAACTGGCCGGACGGCCCGACGAAGGGGTGGCCGCTGAGGTCCTCGTCGTCGCCCGGCACCTCGCCGATCAGGACCGTGCGGGCGCTTGCGGGACCCTCGCCGAACACCGTCTGCGTGGCGGGCTTCCACAAGGGGCAGGCGCGACAGCCCGCGGCCGCCCTGCGCAAACGACGCAGGGAACTACCGGGCGGCGGGAAGCCGCCCGCGGCATCATCGTCGGCGGTTCCACGGGGCACGGATGCTACCCTAGCGCCCCCACGCTGAAGTCTCGCCGCACGGCCGCCCCATGGACATCTTCAAGACCTTCCGCCTGGAGGCCGCCCACCGCCTGCCGAACGTGCCGGCCGGGCACAAATGCGCGCGCCTGCACGGCCACAGCTTCGCGGTCGAACTGCAGGTGTCGG
Organism: uncultured Gammaproteobacteria bacterium; assembly: GCA_966250755.1. GTDB lineage: Bacteria > Pseudomonadota > Gammaproteobacteria > Xanthomonadales > Xanthomonadaceae > Arenimonas. The sequence continues at coordinate 7,249 of CBININ010000085.1, forward strand.
GGCCGCTCGGGGAGGACAGTGGCTGGGTGATGGACTTCGCCGAACTCAAGCAGGCCTTCCAGCCGCTGTACGACCGCCTCGACCACCACTACCTCAACGACATCGAGGGGTTGGAGAACCCGACCAGCGAGCGGCTGGCGGTGTGGATCTGGGATCGTCTGAAGCCCGTGCTGCCGCTGCTGAGCGCCGTGACGGTGCACGAGACCTGCACCTCGGGCTGCCGCTATACCGGCGGCTGAGGTGGAGACCGACAAGCGCGCGCAGCTGCTGCAGCGCCGGCGCATGCTGCAGTTGCGGCTGGAACGCGAGGACGTGTCGCGGCAGTTCCGCGGCGTGGCGCCGGCCCTGCGCGCCCGCGGCCTGCGCTTCCGCAAGTTGCTGCCCGCCTTCCTCTCGCCGTGGTTGCGCGTGCTGGCGCGCCTGCCGGGGCGCGACGAACGCATCTTCTGGCCTGAGGTCGGCGACGGCGCGTGCGCGACCTGGCAGGACGATCGCGACTGCGCGGCTGCACTGGAGCGCGCCCTGCGCGCCTGCGAGGGTCTCGATGGCCGGGTGATGCTGGTGTTCCATCCGGCGCAGGCGGCACTGGTGATCGGCGCGCGCGATCTGGTCGGCGCCTGGGAGGCGCTGCACGAGGCACTCTACGAAGCGACATGGCTGGTGCCGATGGACCGGCGGCCCTGGCTGATCGAGATCAGCCCGGCCGACTACGAGCTCTGCTTCGTCACCGACGTGCCCTGATCAGGCCGACGCGGCCGCGGCCTCGGCGGCATCCGCATCCACCGCGTGGCCGTGGCGATCGCGCGCCAGCAGCACGTAAACCACCGGCACCACGAACAAGGTGAGCAGGGTGCCGAAGCTCATGCCGCCGACCACCACCCAGCCGATCTGGTGGCGCGCTTCCGCGCCGGCGCCGCTGGCGAAGGCCAGCGGGATCGAGCCCAGCACCATCGCGCCGGTCGTCATCAGGATCGGGCGCAGGCGCAGGCCGGCCGCCTCCAGCGCCGCTTCCGCCTTCGTGCGGCCGCGCTCCTGCAGCTGGTTGGCGAACTCGACGATCAGGATGCCGTGTTTCGAGATCAGTCCGACGAGCGTCACCACGCCGATCTGCGTGTAGATGTTCCAGCTGCCGGTGGCGTGCCAGAGCTGCATGCCCGCGCCGAAGTTGAGCACCACCAGGCACAGGAAGGCGCCGAACACCGCCAGCGGCACCGACACCAGGATGACCACCGGATCCACGAAGCTCTCGAACTGCGCCGCCAGCACCAGGTAGATGAACACCAGCGCCAGCACCAGCATCATCTGGCCGCTCGCGCCCGACTCGCGGAATTCGCGCGACTGGCCCGACAGGTCGTACTGCGTGCCCGGCGCGACTTCCTGCAGCGCCTGCTCCAGCCAGGTGAGCGCCTCGCCCTGCGAGTAACCCGGCGCCAGGCCCATGCTGATCGTGGCCGCGCGCAGCTTGTTGAAGTGGTTGAGCTCCTTGGCCGCCACCGTCTCCTTCACCGAAGCGACGTTGTCCATCTGCACCATGCTGCCGTCCGCGGCACGGACGAAGATGCTCGACAGGTCCTCGGGCGTGCGGCGGGCATCGTCGGCGATCTGCACGATCACGTCGTACTGCTCGCTGCCCTTCTTGAAGCGGG
>CBININ010000086.1:0-8817 GCA_966250755.1 uncultured Gammaproteobacteria bacterium
GGTCGCGCATCTGCTGCATCAGCGGCAGCCGCACCAGCGCCTGCACGCCCGACAGATAGATCCGGCCGGCCTCGCGCGTGTACTTGTGCTCGAGGGTGTAGTCGGCGTCCTGGATGGCGGACGGACGTGCCGAGGCGGGGTCGGCGGCGGGAACGGACATGGCGGGACCTGCGCGGGGCGGTGAGCCGCCCATTATACCGGCCGCCCGATTTTGGCCGGTTTTACGTCGGGATTAGGCCGGGAATCAGCCCGATCCGGCCGCCGCCTGGCCGGTTCGCGTCCGCGGCGGTGGCAGCCCGGCGATCACCGCCTCCAACGCCGCCGGGTCCAGCGGCTTGGTCAGGTGCAGGTCGAAGCCGGCTTCCTGCGAGCGCAGGCGGTCCTCGTCCTGGCCCCAGCCGGTCACCGCGATGATCACGCGGTCGGCATGGCCGGGCAGGTCGCGGATGCGGCGACAGGCCTCGTGCCCGGTCATGCGCGGCATGCCGATGTCGAGCATCACCACGTCCGGATCCTGCGCCGACACCAGGGCCAGCGCCTCGACGCCGTCGTAGCCCACGTGCACCTCGTGGCCCATCAGCGTGAGCACGCGGGCCAGGCTGTCGGCGGCGTCGTGGTTGTCGTCGGCGACGACGATGCGGAAGCAGCGCGCGGTCGGTCCGTCCGGGCCCGCCGCCGGCCACGGCGGCGGCGAGGGCGCGAGGATCGCCGGCAGCCGCACTTCCACGCGGGTGCCGCGGCCGATGCCCTCGCTGTGCAGGGCGATGCTGCCGCCGTGCATGTCCACCAGGCGCTTGACCATGGACAGGCCGATGCCCAGGCCGCCCTGCGAACGATCCAAGGTACGATCCAGTTGCGTGAACATCTCGAACACCCGCGGCAGCATCGCCGGCGGGATGCCGGCGCCGTCGTCCTCGATGACGACGACGGCCTCGCTGCCGTGGCGCTCGGCATGGATGCGCAGGTGGCCGCCGGGCTCGGTGTACTTGATCGCGTTGTTGAGCAGGTTGGTGAACACCTGCACCAGCCGGGTGGCGTCGGCCTCCAGCGTCACCGGCAGCGGCGGCAGGTGCAGGTCGAGCGCGTGGCCCTTGGCATCCACCAGCGGCTGGCAGGCCTCGAGCGCGGTGCGCAGCACCTGCGCCAGGTCCACGTGCTGGCGGCGCAGCTCGAGCTTGTTGCGGGTGATGCGGCTGACGTCGATCAGGTCGTCCACCAGCCGCACCATGTGGCGCATCTGCCGTTCCATCACGCCGACCACCGCCATCGCCTTGGCGTCGCCGGCCTCCTGGCGCTTGAGCAGCTCGATGCCGTTGCGGATCGGCGCCAGCGGGTTGCGCAATTCATGCGCCAGCGTCGCCAGGAACTCGTCCTTGCGCTGGTCGGCGGCCGAGAGGTCGGCGGCCATCGTGCGCAGGCTGTCCTCGAGTTCCTTGCGCTCGGTGATGTCTGCGATCACGCCGATCAGGTGCGTGGGCCGGCTGCCCTCGAACAGCGCCAGCCCGGCGATCTCGACCCAGCGCCACTGCTCGCCGCGGCGCAGGCGGAACACCGCGTGGAAGCGCTCGCCCGGTCGCAGCGACTGGTCCAGCGCCGCACGCACGCGGGTGACGTCGGCCGGGTCCATGTGGCGCTCGATGAAGCTGGCCAGCGACAGCTTCTCGTCCTGCGGCCCGCGGCCGAAGATGCGGTAGGCCTCGGGGTTCTCGCCGGTGAAGCGGTCGCGGGCGATGTCCCACTCGAACACGCCCAGGCCGGAGATCTCGGTGGCCAGCTGCAGGCGGCCCTGGCTGGCGCGCAGGCCCTGGACGGTCTGCTCGAGTTCACGGCGTTGGCCGCGCGCCTGCGCCTCGGCCAGGTGCATCTTGCGACCGAGCGCGACGATGGCCAGGCTGCTGACGCTGAACAGCGCGAACGAGGCCAGGGTCTCCACGTCGAACAGGCCGCCGGGGAACCAGAACAGCAGGGCCCAGGCCTGCGCGAGCAGGATGGTCAGCAGCGACGCGGCCAGTCCGCCGAAGCGCACCGCGAACACCACCGCGATGAAGAAGGTCGCGAACGGCAGCCGCACGCCGAGCCAGGGATCCAGCGCCCAGCGCAGCAGGCCGGCGCCGAGCGTGGCCACCAGCGCCACCACCAGTGCGTTGGCGTAGCGCGGCGCGTGCGCGTCCACGGCGGTGGGCGGGCTCAGGAACTGCATGAGAGCATCGAGCAGCCGGCGCGGTCGCGGGCCCAGTCGGGACGACGCGCGGCGTAGGCCTCGCGGCCGGGCTGCTCGTCGTAGGGGTGGCGCAGCACCTCGAGCAGCTCGTGGATGCCGCCGGGATCGCCGGCCTCGGCGCGATCGATGGCTTGCTGGGCGAGGTAGTTGCGGAGCACGAACTTGGGATTGACGGACTCCATGGCGCTGCGCCTTGCCTGCGGCGGGCGTGCGGCACGCCGCGTGAGCGCCGCGTACCGCTGCAGCCAGTCCTGCAAGGCCGGCGCGTGTGCGTCGCGCTTGCCGGCGTCGTAGAAGGCCGGTTCGAACGGCGCGAGCGTCGGCGCGTCGAGATCGATCCGCGACAGCGCGCGGTACCACAGCGTCATGTCCACCTCGGCCGCGCGCAGCAGTCCGTGCAGGTCCTGGCGCAGGGCCAGCACCGCGTCGTCGGCGGCCTCGAAGCCGAGCTTCGCCGCGGCCATCGCCGCGTCGCGACGCGACCATGCGTCCACGTAGGCCTGCAGGCCCGCCTGCAGCGGCGCGGGATCGGGCAGCAGCGTGGCGAGCGCGCCGGCCAGCCGCGACAGGTTCCAGAACGCCACCTGCGGCTGCTGGCCGAAGCGATAGCGGCGGTTCTCGCGGTCGGTGGTGTTCGGCGTCCAGTCCGGGTCGTAGTCGTCGATCCAGCCGTAGGGGCCGTAGTCGATGGTCAGCCCGAGGATCGACATGTTGTCGGTGTTCATCACCCCGTGGACGAAACCGACGCGCATCCATTCCACCATCAGGGCGGCGGTGCGCTCGCAGACCTCGCGGAACAGGCGCGCGAGCCGCTCCTCGAAGCCGCCGGTGGCGAGGTGGGGGAAGTCGCGGCGAAGCGTGAAGTCCACCAGCCGGCGCAGCAGGTCGAGTTCGCCGCGCGCGGCCGGCAACTCGAAGTTGCCGAAGCGGATGAAGGACGGCGCCACGCGACAGACGACTGCGCCGGGCTCCGGCCGCGGGTGGCCGTCGTAGAACATGTCGCGCACCACCTGCTCGCCGGTGGCGACCAGACTCAGCGCGCGCGTGGTCGGCACGCCGAGGTGGTGCATGGCCTCCGAGCACAGGAATTCGCGGATCGACGAGCGCAACACCGCGCGACCGTCCGCCGTGCGCGAATACGGCGTCGGGCCGGCGCCCTTGAGCTGCAGCTCGCGGCGCTCGCCCGCCGGCGTGATCAACTCGCCCAGGCTGATGGCGCGGCCGTCGCCCAGTTGCCCGGCCCAGTGGCCGAACTGGTGGCCGCCGTAGTTGGCGGCGATCGGCTGCATGCCTTCGAGCAGCTCGTTGCCGGCGAACACCCGGGCGAAGCGCGGCGAGTGCACGAAGGCCTCGTCGAAGCCGAGTTCGGCGGCCAGTTCCCGCGAGTGCGCGAGCAGCGCCGGCGCGGCCACCGGCGTCGGCGCGACCCGCGAGTACAACGCGGCCGCGACCTGCCGTACGCGCGGGCCCACCTCCGGGTCCGCCGGCAGCTCGCGGGCGAAGGCATTGTCGAAGCGCGGGGCGGGCATGGCCGTCCATGGTGTCCTGAAGTCGCCAACCCCAGCTTAATCGGAAGGCGCCCGACTTCGCCCATAATGCGCGGCCCGCTGGCCTCGCCCGGCAGGGCGCCGCCCAGCCCGAGACCTGCCGTGAATGCCGCCGTGAATGCCGCCAGCCCACCCCCGTCCGACCGCCTTGCCGATGCCGCCGCGCCCGCCAGCGACGCGCCCGGCGGCGTTCCGGGGGTCGTGCCGGGCGAGGCTGTGGCGCAGAACGCGACGCAGGACGCGCCGGCGCCGCTGGAGCAACTGGCGGACTGGCTCGAGTGCCTCGCCGCCGACCACAGCCGGCTCGATGCCCTGCCCGCGGACCTGCGCGCGCGCCTGCACCAGTCCGTGGCCCGGCTCTACCATCCGGATCCGACGGCGCGTCGCCAGCGCCTGAAGGCGGCCGAGCGCGAGCGCGCCGCCGCCCGCGTGCGCCACGACGAGGCCCTGCTCGAGGCCACCGGCATCCGCCAGTTGCGCAGGCAGCCGGTGTTCACCACGCCCAATGTCTTCCCGCCGCAGAACCACGCCAGCGAGGACGTGGAGGACGAGGATCTCGCCCGCCGCCAGACCCGCGAACCGCGGCACTGCTACGTGTGCAAGGCCAAGTACCACACGGTGCACCGCTTCTACGACCAGCTGTGCCCGGCCTGCGGCGATTTCAACGAACGCAAGCGCACTGAAACCGCCGACCTGCGCGGCCGCGTCGCGCTGCTCACCGGCGGTCGCGTCAAGATCGGCTACCAGGCCGGCTTGAAGCTGCTGCGCGCCGGCTGCAAGCTGATCGTCACCACCCGTTTCCCGCGCGATTCGGCCGCGCGCTATGCCGCCGAACCGGATTTCGGGCAATGGCAGGACCGGCTGGAGATCTTCGGCCTGGACCTGCGACACACGCCCAGCGTCGAAGCCTTCTGCGCGACCCTGCTGGCGCGCGGCGAGCGCCTGGACTTCATCATCAACAATGCCTGCCAGACCGTGCGCCGGCCGCCGGCCTTCTATGCGCACATGATGGAAGGCGAGCGCGCACCCCTGCAGTCGCTGCCCGAGCCGGTGCGCTCCGTGCTCGGTGCCTGGGAAGGCTTGCGCGGCGAGGAGCTGCTCGACCCCGCGCTGGGCCATCCCGGCGAGGCGCCCTTGGCGGTACGCGCGCCGAACCCCGGATTGACGCACGCGCCGGAACTTTCGCAAGTCGCGCTCTTGCCCGATGAACTGCTCGCGCAGCCGCAGCTGTTCCCGCAGGGCGCACTCGACCAGGACCTGCAGCAGGTGGACCTGCGCGGCCGCAACTCCTGGCGCCTGCAGCTGCACGAGGTGCCCTCGGTCGAATTGCTGGAAGTGCAGCTGGTGAACGCGGTCGCGCCCTTCCTGATCAACGCGCGCCTGAAGCCGCTGATGCTGCGCACGCCCGGTCGCGAGAAGCACATCGTCAACGTCTCGGCGATGGAAGGGCAGTTCTACCGCAACTTCAAGACCACCAAGCACCCGCATACGAACATGGCGAAGGCTGCGTTGAACATGATGACGCGTACCTCGGCCACCGATTACCACCAGGACGGCATCCACATGAACTCGGTGGACACCGGCTGGGTGACCGACGAGGATCCGGTGGAGATTGCCGCGCGCAAGGTGAAGGAAGAGCGCTTCCATCCGCCGCTGGACATCGTCGACGGCGCCGCGCGCATCGTCGACCCGATCATCGACGGCATCAACACGGGCACCCACGCGTGGGGGCAGTTCCTGAAGGACTACCGGCCCACCGATTGGTGAGGCGCGCGCTCAGCCGAGCGCGGCGAGCGCCGAGGCGTCCTCGTCGAGCGTCTCGAGGAGCCCGTTGCGCAGGCGCAGGACCTGGTTCGACAGGCGCGACACTCGCGGGCCGGGCTGGAGCAGGCCGAGCAGGTTGAGCGGGTCGGCGGGTGACACCGGCATCGCGACCCCGTCCTCGCCGGCGGCCCGCGCCTTGCGCAGCGGCGCGATTGCCTCCGGCAGGGCGAACTGCTCGCCCGAGAGCCCGGCGATGAAGCGGCCGCCGCGGATTTCACCGCGCGCTTCCAAGCGCTGGTAGACGCGCAACAGCTCGCGCCAGGGCGGCAGCCAGGCCGGCTCGCGTTCCATCAGCCGGTAGCAGACCACCCCCCAGCGCCGCAGCAGCACGCGGGCGACGTGCTCGATCCCTTCCGGATCCGGGTCGGTCGGGATCGGGTGGCGCGCCGTGAGGGTCCAGCGGCCGGCGTCCTGCAGGTCGTGGCGCAGCCGCGTGCGGCCGCGGCGCGAATGCGAGCCGGCGCGCTTCGACGGCGGTACGAGCAGCGCGCGCAGGCCGGCGAAGCTGTCGCAGTGCACGCGGCCGCGCGAGACCAGTTCGGCCAGCGCGTCCTCCAGTTCCGGCCGCAGCAGGCGCGCGTCCTGCTCGAGGTCCTCGAAGAAGCAGGCGCCCTGCGCGGCCAGCACGTCGGCGACCTTCTGCGCGCGCGAACCCAGCGGCGCCTCGTCCTCGCCGCCGCGTGCGACCAGCCGCGACCACGCGGCCTGGCGGCGGCGCGGCAGCAGCACGATCGGCGTGGCGTGCAGCGAACCGGTGGCGCGTGCCGGTTCGGCATTTGCCGGCGATGGCGCGCGCGCGCGCAGCCGTGCCCAGGCCACCCGGCCGGAACTGCACAGGTCGTCGAGCCAGGCGCTTTCGTAATCGGCCACGCGCGCGCGCAGCAGGTCTTCCCAGGCCGAGGCAGGCGCCTCGAAGCCCTCGAGCTGCTCGAGCACGGCGGCCAGGCCATCCGGTCCTTGGGCATGCTGGGTCGGGTTCAGGCGCTGCCAGTCGGCCAGGAAGCGCAGGAAATGCCGCGGCTCCACCGGCTCGATTTCGCGGCGCAGGCGACCGACGGTGTAGCGGTGGATGCGCGCGAGCAGGTGGCGCTCGCACCATTCCTCCGGGCCGCCGGCCAGCGCGACCGGACTGAAGCGCCCGCGCATGGCCTGGCCTTCGCCTTCGAGCCGCGCAAGCGCGAAGGCGATGGCGTCGGCGGGCAAGGCGAGCGAGGCGGCCAGCGCCGGTACGTCGGTGACGCCGAGGCCCGAGAGGCGGCCGCGCAGCAGTTCGACCGTCGCGTCTTCCGCGGTCCAGTCCACGCAGGCATGGTCGGGCGGCGCTTCGATCGGCGGCGACAAGGCCGTGCGTGCACCGGCCGCGGCCAGGCCGTAGGCCGCCTGGGCCTGCGGCAGGCGCTCGGCGCAGACCCAGGGCCCGGGACCGTCGGCGAGCTGCAGTTGCGTCGCGCGCCGCGCACCTGCAAGCGCGTGCAGCCAGGCCGCCCACGCCGGCTGCGCCGCCACGTCGGTCGCCGCGACGAGGCCCAGGCCGAGCAGCGCCTCGTGCATCTCCTCGGCGTCGCGCGGTTCCGGCCAGGCCTGCTCGCGCACGCTGGCGATCGCCTCCGGATCGAGTCGGCCGAGGTCGTCGGCCGATTCGGCCTCGACGTAGCGCCGGGCCATCACCGCCTGGGTGCGGCGTTCCTCCAGCGGGGCGTCGTCGAGGAAGGCATAGGGCTTGGCGTTGAGCGCTTCGGCCGCCAGCGGCGAGGGCGTGGTGAGGTCGCGCGCGACCACTTCGATCTCGTTGGCCTCGATCGCCCGCAGGACCTGCAGCCAGCCCTCGGCATCCATCGCTTCGTGCAGGCAGTCGTCGAGGGTCTGCGCGACCAGCGGATGGTCGGGGATCTCGCGCTCGCCGACGATGTTCTCCAGGCAGGCGACCTGGTCGGGGAAGACCGAGGCCAGCAGGTCCTCGCTGCGCATGCGCTGCAGCTGCGGGGCGACCTTGCTGCCGCCGACGAAGCGCGGCAGCGCCAGCGCGGTGGTGGCGTTCCAGCGCCAGCGCACGCCGAACAGCGGCGCGTCCAGCAAGGCCTGCACCAGCACGTGCTCGGCGCTGGCCGAATGCAGGTAGCTGGCGACCTCGATCAGCGGGAAGCTGTGCGCGGTGGACAGCGAGAGCACGATGGCTTCTTCCGTTGCCGCCGCCTGCAACTCGAAGTTGAACTTGCGGCAAAAGCGCTTGCGCAGGGCCAGGCCCCAGGCGCGCAGCAGGCGGCTGCCGAAGGGCGCGTGCAACACCAGCTGGGTGCCGCCGGACTCGTCGAAGAACCTTTCCAGCACGATGCGCGATTGCGTCGGCAGCACGCCGAGCGCGGCGCGGGCGCGGGCGTAGTAGGCGACCAGCTGCCGTGCGGCTTCGTCGTCGAGCCCGACCTCCTCGCGCAGCCAGGCGATGGCGGCCTCCGTGTCGGCGGCCTCGCCGAGCGCCGCCTCGATGCCCTCGCGCAGCCGCGACACCGCGAAGCTCAACTCATCGCTGCGCCCCGGCGCCTCGCCCAGCCAGAACGGCAGGTTGGGCGGCGCGCCCTGCGCGTCCTCCACCCGCACGCGCCCCGGTTCGACGCGCAGGATGCGGTAGCTGGTGTTGCCGAGCTGGAAGATGTCGCCGGCCAGCGACTCGATCGCGAAATCCTCGTTGAGGCTGCCGATGGTGATCGCCTGCGGCTCGAGCAACACCGCGTAGTCGCCGGTGTCGGGAATGGTGCCGCCGGACGTGACGGCGGTCAGTCGGCCGCCGCGCCGCCCGCGCAGGCGGCGGTTCACCGCGTCGCGATGGACCCAGGCGCCGCGATGCCCGCGCTGGGTGCTGAAGCCCTCCGCCAGCATCCGCACCACCGCGTCGAAGTCCGCGCGCGGCAGCCGCGCATACGGCCAGGCGCGGGTGAGGCAGGCGAACAGCGCGTCCTCGTCCCAGTCGGTGAAACCGACCTCGGCGACGATCTGCTGCGCCAGCACGTCGAGCGGCGCCGGCGGGATCTTCAGCGCATCGAGCTCGCCGCGGCGCACCGCATCGAGCAGGGCCGCGCACTCGGCCAGGTCTTCGCGCGAGGTCGGGAACAGCCTTCCCTTCGGCGTACCTCCCACATGGTGCGAGGCGCGCCCCACGCGTTGCAGGAAGGTGGCGATGGCGCGGGGCGAGCCGAGCTGGCAAACCAGGTCGACGTCACCGATGTCGAT
>CBININ010000087.1:0-8755 GCA_966250755.1 uncultured Gammaproteobacteria bacterium
ACGACGACATCGACATCGAGATCAACCCGGCGGACCTGAAGACCGACGTCTACCGCTCCTCCGGCGCCGGTGGCCAGCACGTCAACAAGACCGAATCGGCGGTGCGCATCACCCACGTGCCCACCAACACCGTGGTTGCCTGCCAGACCGGCCGCAGCCAGCACCAGAATCGCGATACCGCGATGAAGATGCTCAAGGCGAAGCTGTACGAACTCGAGATCCAGAAGCGCAACGCCGAGCGCGATGCGCTGGAGGCCGGCAAGTCCGACATCGGCTGGGGCAGCCAGATCCGCAACTACGTGCTCGACCAGAGCCGGATCAAGGACCTGCGCACCGGCATCGAACGCACCGACACCCAGAAGGTGCTCGACGGCGACCTCGACGAATTCGTCGAGGCCAGCCTCAAGGCCGGGCTGAGCGCCGGCGCCAAGCGCAGCGACGCGGCTTAAGGACGAATGGGCATGACCGAGACGACGCACACCGACGAGAACGCGCTGATCGCCGAGCGCCGCGCCAAGCTGCGCGCGCTGCGCGAAGGACAGGGCATCGCCTTCCCGAACGACTTCAAGCGCGGCGACTACGCGCAGGACCTGCAGGCCGACTACGCCGACGCCACCACCTGGACCGCGGAGGCGCTGGAGGGCGCCGGCCGCCGCGTGCAGGTCGCCGGGCGGATGATGGCCAAGCGGGTGATGGGCAAGGCCAGCTTCGTGCAGCTGCAGGACATGAGCGGCCGCATCCAGCTCTACCTGACCGCCAACGACCTGGGCGAGGCTTACGAGGCCTTCAAGGGCTGGGACGTGGGCGACATCGTCGGCGTGGCGGGCACGCTGACCCGCACCCGCACCGGCGAGCTGTCGGTGAAGGCCGACACGCTGCGCCTGCTCACCAAGTCGCTGCGCCCGCTGCCGGACAAGTGGCATGGCCTGGCCGACGTCGAGCAGCGCTACCGCCAGCGTTACGTCGACCTGATCGTCAACCCGGAGGCGCGCGAGGTCTTCATCAAGCGCTCGAAGATCGTGTCGGCCATGCGCAACTGGCTCGACTCGCGGCGCTTCCTCGAGGTCGAGACGCCGATGATGCATTACATCCCCGGCGGCGCCACGGCCAAGCCCTTCGCCACCCACCACAACGCGCTCGACCTGGATCTGTACCTTCGCGTCGCTCCCGAGCTCTACCTCAAGCGCCTGACCGTTGGCGGCCTGGAGCGCGTCTACGAGATCAACCGCAACTTCCGCAACGAGGGCGTGTCCACCCGGCACAACCCCGAGTTCACCATGATGGAGTTGTACGAGGCCTATGCCACGTACCACGAGGTCATGGACCTGACGGAAGGGATGATCCGGGACATCGCCCAATCGGTGCTCGGTCGCACCGCGCTGGAGTGGGAAGGCCAGGCCATCGACCTCGGCCCTGCTTTCCGGCGGTGGTCGATGACCGATGCCGTGCTCGAACACAATCCGGAGATCGCGCGCGAGGACCTGCGCGACCTCGGGAAGATGCGCGCGCATTGCCAGCGCCTCGGCGTGCGCTTCAAGCCGTCCCACGGCTGGGGCAAGCTGCTGCTGGAGATCTTCGAGAAGACCGTCGAGCACACGCTCGTCCAGCCGACCTTCATCACCGACCATCCGGTCGAGGTCAGCCCCCTGGCCCGCGCCAACGACCGCGACCCGCAACTCACCGACCGCTTCGAACTGTTCATCGGCGGTCGCGAACTTGCGAATGGGTTCTCGGAATTGAACGATCCCGAGGACCAGGCGGCGCGCTTCGCCGCCCAGGTGGAGGCCAAGGAAGGCGGGGACGACGAGGCCATGCACTTCGACGCCGATTACATCCGCGCGCTCGAGGTCGGCCTGCCGCCCACCGGCGGCCTCGGGGTGGGCATCGACCGGCTGGTGATGCTGCTCACGGATTCGGCCTCCATCCGCGACGTGCTGCTCTTTCCCTACATGCGTCCGGAGGCCTGACGCACACACCGCCCGCGGCCGATCGCGTTATGCTGGCCGCGACGGGATCCGGGCCCGTGCCCGGGGAGGAGCCGGAGATGAACGTCTTGATCGTGGACGACCAGGCCTCGCAGCGGGCCATCGTCCGGCACCTGATCCAGGACATCGACGCCGAGATCACGATCAACGAGTTCGCCGACCCGGTGGAGGCCCTGCTGTTCTCGCAGCGCGAGCCGCAGGACATGGTGATCCTCGACTACCGCATGCCGAACATGGACGGGCTGGAGTTCGCCCGCCGCTTCCGCCGGCCGCTGTCGCAGCGCGACGTGCCGGTGATGCTGGTGACGGTCGTCGGCGACGAGCCGGTTCGCCAGGCCGCGCTCGACGCCGGCATCATCGATTTCATGCAGAAGCCCATCCGGCCGCGTGAGCTGCGCTCGCGCTGCAAGAACCTGCTCGACCTGCGCCAGCGCCAGCAGGCGCTCAAGTCGCGCACCTACGCGCTCGAGCACAAGCTGCTCAGCGGCGCCCAGGACGTCGAGCAGCGAGAGCTGGCCTTGCTGACGCGTTTGGCGAAGCTGGCCTGCCAGCGCGAGGGCGGGGAACTGCGGCTGTTCGAGCGGATCTCCGCGCTCAGCGGCGCGCTGGCCGACGGCCTCGGCCTGCCGGAGCGCCAGGCGCGTTCGATCGAGCATGCCGCGCAACTGCACGACATCGGCAACATCGGCCTGCCCGACGCGCTGTTCGCCACGCCCGGCCCGCTGTCGCCCGAGCAGCGCCAGCTCATGCAGCAGCACACGATCCTCGGCCACGAGGCCCTGCACGGCGGCGCCGGCTTGCTGCAGGTCGCCGCCGAGATCGCGCTGCACCACCACGAGCACTGGGACGGACGCGGTTACCCGCATGGCCTGGCCGGCGAGCGCATCCCGAAGGCGGCGCGCATCGTCGCCGTGGCCGACGTGCTCGACGCGCTGGTGCGGCCGCGTCCCTGGCGCGCCGCCTGGACGGTGGAGGACGCGTTCGCGCACCTGCAGGCCCACGAAGGCACGCAATTCGACCCGGCCGTGGTCGCGGTGCTGCGTGCGCGGGGCGAGGAACTGCGTGGCATCCTGCGGTCCTTCGATGGCGACTGAGCCGCTCGCGCCGGGCCTGAAGCCGCCGGCGCCGCTCGGGTGGCTGGCCGCGCGGTTGCGCGGCCGTGCCGACAGCGAACACGAGCAGGCGCTGGTCCGGCTGGTCATCGCGCTGCTGATCCTCGCCTACCTGGGCTTGCTTTCGGCCCTGGGACCGGGGGGATCCGCCGACACCGCACCCATGCTGCTGGTGATGCTGGCCGAATCCGCCGTCGGCGTGGGACTGGTGGCGATGATCGCGATCCGTCCCGCGCCCTCGCACCTGCGCCGCTGGATCGGCATGGTCGCCGACTACGGCACGCTTACCGCGCTGATGATGATCGATCCGGCCCCGCTGGCGCCGCTTTACGTCATCGTGCTGTGGGTCACCATCGGCAACGGCCTGCGCTACGGTCGCAACTACCTGCTGGCCGCGGCGAGCCTCGGTGCCGCCAGTTTCCTGGCGGTCGTGCTTTCCAGCCCGTACTGGCGCGGCCAGCCGATGCTCGCGGGGGGGCTGCTGGCCGGCCTGCTGGCGATCCCGCTGTACATGGCCTCGCTGCTGCGCGCCCTCGGTCGCGCGGTGGACGAGGCCCGCCGCGCCAACGCGGCGAAGTCACGCTTCCTGGCGACCATGAGCCACGAGCTGCGATCCCCGCTCAACGGCATCATCGGCATGTCTGAGCTGCTCAAGGGCACCCGCATGGGCCCGGAGCAGCGCGAGTACACCGAGGTCATCCACGCCTCGGCGCAGACGCTGTTGCTGCTGGTGGACGACGTCCTCGACATTTCCGCCATCGAGGCCGGCAAGTTGCGCCGCAAGGACGCCGACTTCGACCTGCATGAGCTGGTGTCGCGGGTCGAGCGGATGATCCAGGCGGCGGCGCAGGAAAAGGGCCTGGCCCTGCAGGTGCGGCTGGGCGCGGACGTGCCTTCCCGCCTTCACGGCGACGGCGCGCTGCTGGTGCAGGTGCTGCTCAATCTGTTGCACAACGCGGTCAAGTTCACCGAGCGTGGCTCGGTGTCGCTGGAAGTGCTGCGGGTGCCGGGGGCGCCGCTGCGGCTGGAGTTCTCGGTGCGCGACACCGGCATCGGCATCCCCGAGGCCGACCGCGAGCGCATCTTCCAGGCCTTCGAGCAGCTCGATAGCGGCCCCGGCCGCCGCTTCGGCGGCAGCGGCCTGGGCACCACCATCGCGATGACCCTCGTGCAGCTGATGGAGGGGCAGATCGCGGTGAGCGACAATCCGGGGGGCGGCAGCCACTTCCGGGTCGAGCTGCCGTTCCAGCCGGTGGAGGCCCGCCATCCGCAGGAGCCGGAGGCCGGCGGCAAGGTGGTGGCGATCGACGATCCCTTCGTGCGCCACCGGGCCCGGGTGCGGCCGATGCGCGTGCTGGTCGCCGACGACCAGCAGGCCAACCGCACGGTCGTCAGCCGCATCCTCGAGCGCGCCGGCCATCGCGTGCAGCAGGCCGCCGACGGCGAGGAGGCGCTGGACCT
This sequence comes from uncultured Gammaproteobacteria bacterium, assembly GCA_966250755.1. Lineage (GTDB taxonomy): Bacteria > Pseudomonadota > Gammaproteobacteria > Xanthomonadales > Xanthomonadaceae > Arenimonas. The sequence goes on from CBININ010000087.1 coordinate 4,559, forward strand.
GCTGGAGACCGATGGCTTCGACCTCGCCATCGTGGACATGCACATGCCGGGCTTCACCGGGCTGGACGTGCTGCGGCAGCTGCGCTACATGCAGGCCGGCGGTGGCAAGCTGACGCCGGTGATCGTGCTCAGCGCCGACGCCACCGCGCAGGCGGCGCGCGATGCCGCCGAAGCCGGCGCGCCGGCGTTCCTCACCAAGCCGGTGGTGGTGGCGAGGTTGCTGGAGACGATCGCCGACCTGACCCAGGCGCCGCGCGGCCGCGCCGCCCCGGAACCGCCGCGGACTGGCGCCGCCTCGCCAGTGCTGGACGAACTGGCGGGCATGCAGCTGGGCGAGGGCTTCCTGCGCGAGTTCGTCGAGCAGTGCATAAAGGACGCCGGCGAATGCATGGCGCAGTTGCGCCGACAGTCCGCGGCGCGGGCCTGGGCCGATTGCCGCGAGACCGCGCACGCGCTCAAGGGCATCGCCGAGAACCTCGGCGCACAGCCGGTGTCGGAGCGTTGCCAGCAGATCCTGCGCGCCAGCGACGATGCGCTGGCGCGCGACATCGGGCGGCTGGTCGCCGAGATCGACGGCCAGCGCCTGGTGATGGCCGAGCAGGCGCGCCGCCAGGCCATCATCCTGTCGCAGGCCCCGGCCGCGGACGAGGACGTCGCGCCAGGGCCGGAACCGGCCTGAGCTTCGATCGGTTCGCGCCGGAACCGGCCCCAGCCTTACTCCAGCCCGGCGCGCTTGCGCTGCGCCCGCACCAGCCGCTCCATCGTCTTCAGGCCGCGGTCGCCCAGCCGCATCGCCGCGTCCACCCATTCGGTGGTCACGGCCAGCAGTTCCTGCAGGTGGACCGGCTTGCAGGCCTGGCGGACGGCATTCATCGACCGCAGGGCGTTGCCGATGCGCTGGTGCTTTCGCACGCGCTCCCGTGCGGCGGCGATGCCTTCGCCGCGCGGGACCACCTCGTCCACCACGCCCATGCGCAGCAGTTCCTCGACCGGGTAGACCCGGGCGTCGAGCATCATCCGCTCGGCCTGCGCCGGGCTCACGCGGCGGGTGAGGAAGGTGTAGGCGCCCATGCCGGGGAACAGGTCGAACAGCACCTCGGGGAAGCCCATGCCGGCGCCTTCCTCGGCGATGATGGTGTGGCAGCACAGCGCGGCCTCGAAGCCGCCGCCCAGCGCCTCGCCCTGCACCACCGCGATGCTGTGGACACGGTCCTCGTGCAGGCGCGAGAAGTTGTAGGCGACCTCGACGCACAGGCAGGCGTACTCGAGCAGGCGGGCGCGGTCGCCGGCGCGGATCAGCCGCGAGAACAGGTCCAGGTCGCCGCCGAGGTTGAACACGTCCGCGTCGGAGGTCAGCACCAGGTGGTGGATCGGCGCGTCGACGCGGGTATCGGCGGCAAGGCGCCGGCGCAGCGATTCCTGCGCGGACTTCATCTCGCCCAGCAGGCGCTCGGAAAAGCACGGGTGGTAGGCGGAAGGGTTGCCGGCATGCATCGCCAGCCAGTCGCTGCCCTGCAGGCTGTCGCCGGACAGGCGGACCAGCGGGGCGTGTTGGGTGGCGGGAACGGGAAGGGCGAAGTCGACGACGGACATGGCGAACACTCCTGCGGAAGGCACACGTGGAATACGAAGGGACCCGGGGGCGGGGCCGAATGTACGCCGTGCGTTCAGTCGCCAGTGAGCCGTGGTGCGCAGTTCCTTCAGGCGGCGGTTTTGACCGAGTCGCGAAGTTCGCGCCGCAGGATCTTGCCGACGTTCGACTTTGGAAGCTCGTCACGGAATTCGACCAGCTTCGGCAGCTTGTAGCCGGTGAGGTTCTCGCGGCAGAAGGCCTTCACCTGCTCGGCGGTGAGCGCCGGGTCCTTGCGCACGATCACCACCTTCACCGCCTCGCCGGACTTCTCGTCGGGCACGCCGACGGCCGCGACTTCGAGCACGCCGGGCATCATGGCCACCACGTCCTCGATCTCGTTGGGATAGACGTTGAACCCGGACACCAGGATCATGTCCTTCTTGCGGTCGACGATGAAGAAGAAGCCGCGCTCGTCCATCCGCGCCATGTCGCCGGTGTGCAGCCAACCCTCGGCGTCGATGACCTTGGCGGTCTCCTCGGGGCGCTGCCAGTAGCCAGCCATCACCTGCGGGCCGCGCGCGCACAACTCGCCGACCTCGCCCCGCGGCAGGATGCGGCCTTCCTCGTCCTTCAGGCAGCAGTCGGTGGAGGGGATCGGCAGGCCGATCGCGCCGTTGTACTCCGGCAGGTCGAGCGGGTTCATGCAGCAGGCGGGCGAAGTCTCGGTCAGGCCGTAGGCCTCCACCAGGGTGACGCCAGTGACCTGCTTCCAGCGCTCGGCGACGGCGCGCTGCACCGCCATGCCGCCGCCCAGCGACAGCCGGAGCCGCGAGAAGTCGACCTGGTCGAATCCCGGCGTGTTGAGCAGCCCGTTGAACAGGGTGTTGACGCCGGTGATGGCGGTGAAGTGGCTGCGCGCGATCTCGCGCACGAAGCCGTCCATGTCGCGCGGGTTGGTGACCAGCACGTTGAGGCCGCCGAACTTCATGAAGACCAGGCAGTTCGAGGTCAGCGCGAAGATGTGGTACAGCGGCAGCGCGGTGATGATCACTTCCTTGCCCGGCTGGATGTCGCGGTCGATCCAGGCCGAACTCTGCTGCATGTTCGCCACCAGGTTGCGGTGGGTGAGCATCGCGCCCTTGGCCACGCCGGTGGTGCCGCCGGTGTACTGCAGGAAGGCGATGTCCTCGGGGCGCAGGTCCACCTCGGGCAGGCGGTGCTGCTCGCCCCGGCGCAGGGCCTCGCGGAAGCCGATGGCGCCCGGCAGGTCGAAGTCGGGGATGACCTTCTTCACGTACTTGAGCGTGAAGTTCACCAGCGGGCCCTTGGGGAAGCCGAGCATGTCGCCGACGCAGGTGGTGATGACCTGCCGAACCGGGGTGTCGGCGATCACCGAGGCCAGGGTGTGGGCGAAGGCCTCGAGCACGACGATGGCGCTGGCGCCGGAATCGACCAGCTGGTGGCGCAGCTCGCGGCCGGTGTACATCGGGTTGGTGTTGACGACGGTCAGCCCCGCCCGCAGCACGCCGAAGATCGCGATCGGGTATTGCAGGATGTTGGGCATCATCAGCGCGACGCGCTCGCCCTTCTTGAGCTTGAGGTCGTTGACCAGGTAGCTGGCGAAGCGCGCGCTCAGGCGGTCGAGGTCGTCGTAGCTCAGGACCTTGCCGAGGTTGCTGAAGGCGGGGTTGTCGCGGAAGCGGTCGCAGGCCTGCTCGAACACCGCCACGATGGACGGGAATTCGTCTACATTCACCTGGCCCGGCACGTTGGCCGGGTAGCTGGCCAGCCAGGGGCGTTCGATGTCCATGCGCATTTTTCCTGGGTTCCACCGGATTGGAGCACAGGCTCCAGGGCCTCGCAAGCCGCGCCCGGCGGTCCTCGCGGTGCTCGCGTTGATGGCGGCGATGGCCTTCACGGGATGCAAGCGCGAACCCCCCGAACAGGCCCTGCGCAACACCGTCGCCGCGATGGAGGCGGCGGCCGAAAAGGGCGACGCCGATGCCCTGTTCGACCACATCGCCGAGGACTTCGGCGGCAACGAGGGCATGGACCGAGAGGCCTTCCGCCGCTACGTGATGGTGATGGGCCTGCGCCGCGAAACGGTCGGGGTGCAACTCGGCCCGCTGGACGTGCAACTGTTCGGCGACCGCGCCAGCGCGAAGTTCACCGCCGCCCTCACCGGCGGCCCCGGCTGGCTGCCCAACCGTGCCCAGGTCTACGACGTCACCACCGGCTGGCGCCTCCAAGACGACGAGTGGATGCTGGTTTCGGCCACCTGGAAGCCTAAGCTCTAGGCAGGGGAGCGGCTGCCGGCACACCTTTTGGCGACACGACCCACGGACGGGCCTGTGGGCGAATCGGCGGCCACGAAGCCGCCGACGACCCGCACAACCGCGGCCTGCTGGTCTCGTCGCCCGAGCACATCCAGGACGTGGCCACGCGCGCGCTGCGCGGCGGCTTCCAGGTGAACGTGCACGCCATCGGCGACCGCGGGAACCGCACCGTTCTGGACGACTTCGAGAAGGCGCTGAAGACCGTGCCGCGCTCCGACCAAAGCTTCCGCGTGTAGCACGCGCAGATCCTCAACTACGACGACATCCCGCGCTTCGCCGAGCTGGGGG
>CBININ010000088.1:0-8674 GCA_966250755.1 uncultured Gammaproteobacteria bacterium
GGACTGGTCGCCGCGCCCGGCGCTCATCGCGATCTCGACCCGGGCGCGATCGCCTTCGACCACCGAATCGCGGGCCTCGAACTCGTCCGGGCCCTCGAACAGGCTGGAGAACAGGTCGCCTTCCACGTAGGGCGGCTTCTCGTCCGGGCGCTCGGCCCGCGCCACTTCCTGCCGCACCTGCGCCGCGCGCACCGCCTGCGCCAGCGACGGGCAGAGGAAGGCGTCGTAGGCGCCCATGTCCGCGCGCTGCGGCAGCCCGCTGTTGCCCAGGCGCTGGTGCATCAGCAGGAAGTCCATGGCCACGGCGACCGGACCCTGCGCCGGTTCGCGGGTGGGGGCCTCTCTTGCGGCCGGATCGGCCGCCGGTTCGACAGCGGACGGCTCGACAGACTGTTCGGCGGCGGCCGGGGCAGCGCCCACCTCCGCTTCCGCTGCCGGCGTGTCCTTGCCGCGGAACCAGGAACAACCGCCCATGCCCAGTACGAGGACGGCGGCGAGACAGGCAATCCGGGCGTGGCGCATGGGCATTCCTCGGGTCAGACGGCGACCGGCGCCTTGATCGCCGGATGCGCCTGGTAGTCGCGGATGGTGATGTGTTCGGCGCGGAAGGCGAACAGGTCGCGCACCGAGGGATCGAGTTCGAGCCGCGGCAAGGGGAAGGGCTGGCGCGAAAGCTGCTCGTGCGCCTGCTCGTGGTGGTTCGAGTACAGGTGCAGGTCGCCGAAGGTGTGCACGAACTCGCCCGGCTGCAGGTCGCAGACCTGCGCGACCATGTGCGTGAGCAAGGCATAGCTCGCGATGTTGAACGGCACGCCGAGGAAGATGTCGGCCGAGCGCTGGTAGAGCTGGCAGCTCAGCCGCCCGTTGGCGACGTAGAACTGGAACATCGCGTGGCAGGGCATCAGCGCCATCCTGGGCAGCTCGGCCACGTTCCAGGCGCTGACGATGAGCCGGCGCGAATCGGGATTGCGGCGGATCTCGTCCACCAGCCAGCGCATCTGGTCCACTTCCACGCCGTCGGGCCCGCGCCAGCGTCGCCACTGCGCGCCGTACACCGGGCCGAGTTCGCCATTGTCGTCGGCCCACTCGTCCCAGATGCCGACCTTGTTGTCGCGCAGGTAGCCGATATTCGTGTCGCCAGCCAGGAACCACAGCAGCTCGTGGATGATCGAGCGCAGGTGCAGCTTCTTGGTGGTGACCAGCGGGAAGCCCTCGGCCAGGTCGAAGCGGATCTGCCGGCCGAAGACGGAACGGGTGCCGGTGCCGGTGCGGTCGGCCTTGTCGACGCCGTGGTCGATCACGTCGCGCAGCAGGTCGAGGTATTGCCGCATGCGGGGCCTCAGCGTGCCGTGGCGGGCGCGGGCGCCAGCATCGGCGCACGGCGCGACAGCGCCAGCAGCACCACGCCGAGCGCGACCAGCGGGAGCGAGAGCAACTGGCCCATCGTCAGCCAGCCGAACGCGAGGTAGCCGAGGTTCTCGTCGGGCACACGGACGAACTCGACCAGGAACCGGAACACGCCGTACAGGAGCGCGAACATCCCCGACACCGCGTAACGCGGCCGCGGCTTGCGCGAATAGAAATACAGCACCATGAACATCACCAGGCCCTCGAGGAAGGCCTGGTAGAGTTGCGAGGGATGCCGCGCGTAAGGATCGAGCAGGCCGCTGGCGTGCAGTTCGCGCAGCTTGTCCATCGGCAGGCTGGCGTACTCGTTCGGGAGGCTGCGCGGGAAGATGACGCCCCAGTCGCCGCCGGTCGGCTTGCCCCACAACTCGCCACCGATGTAGTTGCCGATGCGCCCGAAGCCCAGGCCCGGCGGCACCAGCGGCGCGAGGAAATCCATGGTGTCGAAGAAGTGCAGCTTCTGCTTCCAGGTCCACCAGGCCGCGGCCGCCATCACGCCGAGCAGGCCGCCGTGGAAGCTCATGCCGCCTTCGTTGATCTTGACCAGGAACAGAGGATTGGCGAGGAACTGGTCGAAGCCGTAGAACAGTACGTAGCCGATGCGCCCGCCCAGCACTACCCCCAGCATCGCGTAGAACAGCAGGTCCCCGAATCCCTCGTTGCTCACGCCCGGCAGGCGGCCGGCGCGCACGCGGGCATGGCCCAGCCACCAGGCAGCGCCGAAACCCATCAGGTACATCAGGCCGTACCAGTGGATGCCGTGCGGCCAGAACGGCAGGGCGACGGCGATGGGGTCGATGTCGTGCAGGACGGTCATGCGGGCATTATCACCCACGCCCGCTGCCGACGGCACCCGCGTGCCGCCGGAATCCCGCCGCGAGCCGCCTCACAGCACCACGGGCTCGTCCGGAAGTTCGCGCGGGTTGTCGTGCGCGGCGGGGAAGTGCTCGGCCAGCAGCGTATTGATGCGGGCCAGGCAGCGCGACACCGCCGCATCGGGCGGGCCGGCGCGCATGCCGGCGGCGAAGTCCTCGCAGATCGCCTGCCACAGGGCCGGATCCACCCGTTCGGCGATGCCGCGGTCGGCGACCAGCTCGACGCGGTGCTCGGCCAATTGCAGGTACAGCAGCACGCCGCTGTTGTCGCGCGTGTCCCAGACCCGCAGCAGCGAGAATACCTGGCGGGCGCGTTCGCGCACTTCCAGCCCGGATAGCACGGCCCAGGGCGAGAAGCGCGCCTCGATCGCCAGGCACAGTTCGCCCGCGTGCCGGCGCTCGCCTTCCGCGATCTCGTCGCGCAGGCGGTGCATGGTCGCGAGCGGGAACCAGCGGGGCAGCTGGAACCACGCGGCGAACAGGTTCATCCACAGGCGCGCAAGCATCACCAGCTCCCCGAGGCGCCGCCGCCCCCGAAACCGCCACCGCCGCCGGACCAGCCTCCGCCGCCGCCAAAGCCACCGCCGCCCCAGCCACCGCCCATGCCGGGGAAGCTGCCCCAGTGGCCGCGACCGGAGCCGAAGCGCCCGCCGCCACCGCCGGACAGCAGGAAGGCGACGACGGCCGACAGGATGCCGGCCGCGCCGAGTCCGAGCAGCAGCATCGCCACCGCCGCGGCCGCGCCGCCGGCGCCCACCCGCCGCAGCAACACCGGCCTGAGCCGGGTGCCGCCCGCAAAGAGCCCGATAAAGACGCCGACGAAGGCCGCGAACAACCACGGCGACTGCGCGTCGCCACCCTGCTCGGGCGCCATCGGCGGCGGCAGCGGCTCGCCGTCCACCAGCTTCACCAGCATCGCAACCGCGTCCTGCAGGCCGCCGTAGTAATCGTTGGCGCGGAACTTCGGCGCGAGGTATTCGCGGATGACGCGGCTGGCGATGGCGTCGGTGACCACGCCCTCCAGCCCGTAGCCCACCTCGATGCGCGCCTTGTGGTCGTCCTTGGCCACGACCAGCAGCAGGCCGTCGTCGGGCGCCTTGCGGCCCAGCTTGGTCTTCTCGGCCACCGCCAGGGCGTATTCCTCGATCGGCAACTCGCCCGTGCTCGGCACGATCAGCAGCGCCAGTTGCGCGCCCTTGCGTTGCTCCAGCGCCGCCAGCTCGGATTCGAGCTGCGAGCTCTCCGCGGAGGTGAGCGTGCCGGTGAGGTCGGTGACGTGCTGGCGCAATGGCATCGGCGCCGGCGCCGCGGCCGGCGTCGCGCCCTGGGCCGCGCGTGCACCCTGCGCCGTCGCCGCGGACGGCGACAGCGCGCCGAGCCAGAGCGCGGCGACCAGCCAGCAGGCGCGCATTGCTACGCGGTCAGATCGACGAGGGGCTTGCCGGGGCCGCGGGCGGCGGCGTCGGGGCCGCAGGAGCCGTCGGTGCGGCGGGCGGCGCCGCGGGCGCGCCGAAGTCCACCGTCGGCGGCTTGGAGATCGCGGCCTCGTTCTCGACCGTGAAGTTGGGCTTGGTCGCGTAGCCGAACATCTTGGCCGTCAGGTTGACCGGGAAGCGCCGCACCAGGGTGTTGTATTCCTGCACCGCGGCGATGTAGCGGTTGCGCGCGACGGTGATGCGGTTCTCCGTGCCTTCCAGTTGCGACTGCAGCTCGAGGAAGTTCTGGTTGGACTTCAGGTCCGGGTAGTTCTCGCTGACCACCAGCAGGCGCGAGAGCGCGCTGGTCAGCTGGCCCTGGGCGGCCTGGAACTGGGCCAGCTTGGCCGGGTCGGCGGCGTCCTCGGCGCTGATCTGCACGCTGCCGACGCGGGCGCGGGCGTTGGTGACCTCGGTCAGTACCCGTTCTTCCTGGGCGGCGTAGCCGCGCACGGTGTTGACCAGGTTGGGGATCAGGTCGGCGCGCCGTTGGTACTGGTTCAGCACCTCGGACCATTGCCCCTTCACCGCCTCGTCCTGCTGCTGGATGCGGTTGTAGCCGCAGCCGGCCAACAGGGGGAGTAGGACCGCCAGCACCATCCATCGCATCGCGCGCATTGCCTGTCTCCGTGGCTTGCCTGCCGCCATTCAAGCACCGGGCGGGCCCGGCCGCAACGGCTCAGTCGCCGAAACGGCGCTGGCGTTTCTTCGCCAGTATGTTCAGTGACTCGACGGCGGCCGAGAAGGCCATGGCGAAGTACAGAAGCTTGCGCTCGATGTGGATCTCGAAGCCGTCGGCGACCAGCGCCACGCCCACCAGGATGATGAAGGCCAGCGCCAGCATCTTGATGGTCGGGTGGCGGTCGATGAAATCGCCGATGACATTGGAGGCGAAGATCATCACCCCGACCGCGATCATGATCGCGGCGATCATCACCCCGACATGGTCCACCATGCCCACCGCGGTGATCACCGAGTCCAGCGAGAAGACGATGTCGATGATGGCGATCTGCGCGATCACGTAACCGAACACCGCCGAGGGCTTGGTGTCGATGTCCTCGTCCTCGCCGCGGCCTTCGACCGAGTCGTGGATCTCCATGGTGCCCTTGACCAGCAGGAACAGGCCGCCGCCGATCAGGACGAGGTCGCGCACGGAGAAGTTCTGGCCCATCAGCGAGAACAGGTTGGCCTGCATCCTGGCCAGGAAGGCCAGCGAGACCAGCAGCATGATGCGGGTGACGCAGGCCAGCATCAGGCCGAAGCGGCGCGCGCGCGGGCGCTGCTCCGGCGGCAGCCGGCTGACGGCGATCGAGATGAAGACGAGGTTGTCCACCCCGAGCACGATCTCGAGGGTGGCCAGGGTGAACAGCGCCACCCAGATTTCGCTGCTGAAGATCCAATCCATCGGTCAGGCCGCCAGGCGCGGGAGCAGGATGAAGCCCCAGCACACCAGCACGTTGATGTCGGCGAGGAAAACCGCGGCTGAACCCATGTCCTTGGCGCGTCCCGCGAGCACGTTGTGTTCCGCGCCCCAGCGATCGACGACCGCCTCGAGCGCCGAGTTCAGGACTTCGACCAGCAGGACGAGCAGCATCGAACCCACCAGCAGCGCGCGCTCGACCCCGTTCCGGCCAAGCCAGGTCGCCAGCGGCGCCAGTACCACGAACAGGTAGACCTCCAGGCGGAACGAACTCTCCACCGCCCAGGTCGAACGCAGGCCCTGCATCGACCACAGGAACGCCTGCCAGGCCCGGAACGGACTGCGGGGGGCGTGGCTGCCGGAACTGTCGGCCATGCAGGACTCGGAATCGAAGGGTCCGGCATTTTGCCACAGGGGGCCGGGCCGGGTTCAGTGACCTGTGGCAGTGGGGCCGGGACCTGGGCTGCGGCAAGCTGTGGATCCGACGCAGGAGGAAACGATGTTCGACGCGCAACGCTTGCTGGGCCAGGTGCTGCAGGACGCCATCGGCGGAGGTCGCCGCCGCAAGCGGCGAAAATCCCTGACCGGGCTGCCGAGCGGGATGGAGGCGCAGCTGGGCATGGGCCTGCTGGGCGTGGCGATCGCCGCGTTCGAGCATTTCCGCGCGCCCGGCGGCGCACCGGGCGCTCCCGCCGCCCCCGCTCCGCCCCCCGCGGAATTCTCGGGCTCAGCAGCCGCTGCGACAGGAGTCGCGATGCCGCCGACACCGCCGATCGGCATGCCGCCTCCGCCCCCGCCGGGCCGGCCGCAGCCCGCCCTCGGCGGCCAGGACGAACACCTGCACCTGCTGCGCATCATGATCGCGGCCATGCATGCCGACGGCGCCGTGGACGCGAGCGAGCGCAGCCGCCTGCTCGAGCGCGCCGCGGCCGCCGGCCTGCAGGGCGAGGACCTGCGCGCGCTGGAGGACGAACTCTGGCATCCGCGCCCGCTCGACCAGTTGCTGCGCGACACGCCCGCGGCACTGCGCGAACAGGCCTGGATCGCCGGCCTGGTCGCCATCGACGCCGACGAAGCGGGCGAGCACGCCTTCCTCGCGCGGCTTGCCGAAGGCCTGCAACTGGATGCCGCTCGACAGGCGCGCATCCGCGAGGATCTCGGACTTCCCCCCAACGATTGACGGAGTGATTTCATGCACCAGTGGTTCCTGAGCTACGACGGCCGCCAGCTCGGCCCGCTCGACCAGGCCGCGGCGATCGCCCAGGCCAGCGCCAACCCCAACGGTTTCTGCTGGCGACAGGGCTTCGCGGAGTGGATTCCCATTTCGAGTTGCCCGGAACTGCGCGCCGAATCGGCCGCGGGCAACCTGCCGGTACCCGCGCCGCCGCCGCCCAGCGCGGGCTCGCGCAGCGACCAGATCGACTACCGCATCTACGGCGAGGACATGCAGTTCGTCGAGGTCGAACTCGATCCAGGTGAAAGCGCGATCGCCGAGGCCGGCAGCCTGATGTACAAGGATTCGGTGGTGCGGATGGAGACGGTGTTCGGCGACGGCAGCGCGGCCTCCGCCGGCGGCGGTTTCCTCGACAAGCTGGTCGGCGCGGGCAAGCGCCTGGTCACCGGCGAGAGCCTGTTCACCACGGTGTTCTCGCATGCCGGCGCCAGCGGCAAGGCCAGGGTGGCCTTCGCCGCACCCTACCCCGGCACCATCGTGCCGATGACCCTGTCCAACCATGGCGGCCGCATCATCTGCCAGAAGGACGCCTTCCTGTGCGCGGCGCGCGGCGTGAGCATCGGCCTGTTCTTCCAGAAGAAGATCATGACCGCGCTGTTCGGCGGCGAGGGCTTCATCATGCAGAAGCTCGAGGGGGACGGGCAGGTCTTCATCCACGCCGGCGGCACCATCGTCGAACGCGAACTCGCCCCGGGCGAACGCCTCGACGTGGACACCGGCTGCGTGGTCGCGATGACTTCGTCGGTGAACTTCGACATCCAGTCCGTCGGGAGCGTGAAGTCGGCGCTGTTCGGCGGCGAGGGCGTTTTCATGGCCACGCTTACCGGACCCGGGAAGATCTGGATCCAGTCGCTGCCGTTCTCTCGCCTGGCCGGACGGATGTTCAGCGCGGCCTACCAGCGTGGCGGCAGCAAGGACGAGGGCTCGGTGCTTGGCGGCCTGGGCGGCCTCATCTCCGGGGATCGCGGTTTCTGAGGCAAGTTCGGCGCGCGCCCACCGTGGCGCGCGCCCTCCTTCCGGCGCGAGGCGCCCTAGTGCCGGCCCGAGGACCCCGCCCGGGCTGACGTACCGTCCTCGCGGCCTGGCGAGTCCGGCGTCGGGAACACCGCGGTGCCACGGCTGCCGTCGGTACGGATCCAGCCGCGGTGCATGCCCGGCGAGTTGAAGGGCATGGCGATGCGGCCGTCGCGATCCACCGCGATCGCGCCGCCGTCGCCGCCCAGGCGCACGAGTTCGCCGTTGACGACGTCGTCGGCCGCCTGTGCCAGCGAATCGCCGCGGTAGGCCATGCGCGCGGCGATGTCGTGCGCGACCGCGCAACGCAGGTAGAACTCGCCCCAGCCGGTGCCCGACACCGCGCAGCGGGCATCGGCCCAGGTGCCGGCGCCGATCACCGGCGAGTCGCCGATGCGGCCGTATCGCTTGTTGGTCATGCCGCCGGTGGAGGTCGCCGCGGCAAGGTGGCCATGCACGTCGAGCGCGACCGCGCCGACGGTACCGAAGTAGGCGTTGCCGGCGGGCGGCGCCTCGGCGGCTTCCGCGGCCTGCGCCTCGCGCAGCTGCTGCAGGCGCCGCGGCGTGTCGAACCAGTCGTTGGCGACGCGCTCGATCTCGGGGCGGGTGTCGGCGAAGGCCTCCGCCCCCTGCGTGGCCAGCATCACGTGGTCGGAGTGCTCCATCACCGCGCGCGCGAGCCGCACCGGGTTGCGGACCGTGGCTACCGCCGCCACCGCGCCGGCGCGGCGGGTGTGGCCTTCCATGATCGAGGCGTCGAGTTCGTGCCGGCCGTCGGCGTTGTATACCGCGCCCTTGCCGGCGTTGAACCAGGGCGATTCCTCCAGCGCCACCACCGCGGCCGTCACCGCGTCGAGCGCGGAGCCGCCCGCGGCGAGCACTGCCTGTCCGGCATCCAGCGCCTTGTCGAGTTCGGCGCGATACGCCGCCTCATCGGCGGCGCTCACCGCCTCGCGCGACGGCACGCCGGCGCCGCCGTGGATGACGAGCGCGTACTGGCCGGGAACGGGGGTCGTGGACATGCCGCCATTCTACCGGAGCGGTCCGCCGGCGCCCCGGCAAGCCGCGGTCACCCCTGGTGCCGCAAGGCCTCGATCGGATCGAGCTGCGCGGCCTTGCGCGCCGGGTAGAAGCCGAAGAACAGGCCGGTCGCGACCGAACAGCCCGCCGCCAGCGCGACCACCTGCCAGTCCATCTGCACCGGCAACGAGCCGACCTTCGAGACCAGGAAGGCACCGGCGATGCCGAT
>CBININ010000089.1:0-8477 GCA_966250755.1 uncultured Gammaproteobacteria bacterium
TCGGGCAGCGGGGGGATGTGGTCGTCGCGCTCGATCATCGTGCTGGTCGGGCCGAGGCGGGCGATGGTCTCCGCGTACAGCGACCACACAGGCTCCGGCACGTCGTGGTCGTGGGTATCGATGGCGACATCGCCGTAGTCGCCGTGGCCGGCGAGGTGGATCTGCCAGACCGCCTCCGGCGGGATGCCCGCCAGGAACGCGCGCGCGTCGAAGCCGTGGTTGCGCGCGCTCACCACGATGTTGTTCACGTCCAGCAGCAGCTTGCAGCCGGTCGCGCGCACCAGCGCGGCGAGGAACTCCCACTCGCTGAGCGTGGACTGCGCGAAACGCACGTAGGAGCTCAGGTTCTCCAGCACCAGCGGCCTGCCGAGTGCCTCCTGCACCCGATGCACGCGCGGCGCCAGGTGGGCCAGCGCTTCCTCGCTGTAGGGCAGCGGCAGCAGGTCGTGCGTGTTGATCCCGTCCACGCCGGTCCAGCACAGGTGGTCGCTCACCCAGGCCGGCTCGACGTCACGCGCAAGTCGAACCAGCGCGACCAGGTAATCCTCGTCGAGGGGGTCGCCGCCGCCGATGTTGAGCGAGACCCCGTGCATCACGATCGGCCAGCGCTCGCGGAAGGCCTGCAGGTAGCGGCGCGGCTTGCCGCCCGCCACCATGAAGTTCTCCGAGTTGATCTCCAGCCAGTCCACGGCCGTCGGCGGCGCGGCCAGCAGCTCGTCGAAATGCTGCGTGCGCAGGCCGAGCCCGAAGCCGAGCCACGGGCGAAACCCCGGGTCCGAAGACCCGGGGAGGGCGATGCCGTTGCGTTCCATCAGCCCGCGGTACCGCCGATGTTCGAGCAGGTCGACTTCGGCAGCGCGACGAAGCCCTGGCCCTTGCACGCGCCCTGGCCCTTGCAGGCATTGCTGGCGGTCTTGCAATCGTTGTGGCCCTTGCACACGTTCACGCCCATGCAGTGCACGAACTCGCTGGCCGCGATCTGCGTGCCCATGCCTTCGTCGATCACGTGGCCGCCGACGTCGGCGCAGGCCGCGGCCGGCGCGACCACGAAGCCCTGGCCCTAGCACGATCCCTGGCCCTTGCAGGCATTGGTGGCGGTGGCGCAGTCGTTGTGGCCCTTGCAGCTGTTGACGCCGGCGCAGTGGACCACGTCCACCGTGTCGCTGGCGGGCGCCGCCATCGTCTTGGCCTGGCTGGGCGAGGCGCTGGCGGCGAGGCCGGCGGCGAGCAGGGCGAGGGCGACGCCCGAGGTACAGCGGTGGTCCTGGCAGTTCATGCGATGGCTCCGTGGGAGGTTGGAAGACCGGTCGGCCTTCCTGCTCCCCATTCGCACGCCGGGGACCTTCGGTTACGTCGCCTAATCGATGCTCGCCGCCTCGACGCGGTTCTTGCCCGCGCCCTTGGCGCGGTACAACGCGGCGTCGGCCGCCGCGATCAGCAGTTCGGCGCTGTAGCCGTGCGCGGGCACGATCGCCGCCACGCCCACGCTGATCGTCACCACGCCCTGCGGCGTGGCCGGGTGCGGCAGCGCCGCGTCCTCCAGCGCCTTGCGGATGCGCTCGCCTTCGCGCACCGCCTGGTCCAGCGTCAGGCCCGGCAGCACCACGCCGAATTCCTCGCCGCCGTAGCGGCCCGCGGTGGCCTCGTCGCCCGGCAGCTCGGCGTCGATGCGGCGGCCGACCTCGCGCAGGCAGTCGTCGCCGGCCAGGTGGCCGCGCTGGTCGTTGTAGGCCTTGAACTGGTCGAGGTCGAAAAGCAGGAACGCCAGGGACGTGCCGCGCGCCTGCGCCAATTCCCACTCGCCATGCAGGCGCTCGAGCAGCATGCGGCGGTTGGCCAGGTCGGTGAGCGGGTCGTGGTAGCTCAGGCGGGTGAGTTCCTCGTTGATGCGCCGCAACTCGAAGCCGCGCGATTCCAACTCGTGGGTCCGCTGCCGCACCAGGCTGACCAGGTGCTGCTCGCGCAGGCGCTGCTGGCGCTCGCGCAGGCGCAACAGGCCGACCAGCACCACCACGCCGGCGGCCGCCAGCGCGAACAGCGCCGTTCCCGTGCGCCAGAACGGCATCGGGATCGACAGCGCCAGCTGCACCGGTTTGGCCGCCACGCCGCGCGCATCCTTCGCTTCCAGCCGCAGGGTGTAGTCGCCCGGCGGCAGCGCGGTGAAGCTGCGGGTGTTCTCGGCGCTCCAGTCGGTCGGCACCTGCTCGAGCCCGAGCATCTGGCTGCGGTAGCGGATGCCGGCCTCGCGCTCGCCGGTGCGCAGCGCCATCTCGACCACCACGTCGTGGCGGCCGGGGCCAAGCCGCAGCGGTCGCGCCCAGCGCGCGGGCGGGATGGCGCGCTGGTCCACCGTCACCGCTTCCAGCGCCAGCAGCGCGGGGACGCCACCAGGCGCGGACTCTTCCGCGTTCGGCGTGTACACGCCCAGTCCACCGAGCGTGCCCATCCAGATGCGTTGCGCCTCGTCCACCTGCAGCGCGCCGTAGTTGCCCTCGTCGTGGGGCAACCCGTCGCCGCGGTGGAAGTCCTGGGCGGCGTAGCGGCCGTCGCCGCGTGGCCGCCACAACGAGGCGCCGTAGTTGGTGCTCACGAACAGGTTGCCGCGGCCGTCCGGCACCACCTCGTAGACGAAGGGATCCGGTGGCGTCGGCAGCGCCGGCTTGAGGATCGCGCGCGGGCGCTCCGGGTCGGTGACGTCGATGCGAATTACGCCTTCGCGCAGCGAACCGGCCCACAACACCTGGCGCCCGGCCTGCGGTACCAGGCTCAGGCCGTAGAAGCTCGAGTCCGGCAGGCCCTCGTCCACGCCGAAATACTTCCAGCCGCGTTCGTCGATGCGCGCCAGGCCGCGGGTGTTGGTGCTGGCCCACAGCACGTCGCCCACGCGCTGCAGGTCGTAGATGCGCGAAGGGAAGCCGTCGGAGGGCGGGTACAGCTGCCACAGCCCATCCTTCAGGCGCGCCAGCCCGGATTCGCGCAGCGCGAACCAGGTCGCGCCGTCGATGTCGGGCAGCATGCGGGTGATCGCCTCGTGGTCGGACTTCTGCCAGGGCGTGGGCAGCGTGCGGAAGCGATCGCCTTCCAGTCGCGAGAGCTCGCCGCCCCAGGTGCCGACCAGCAACGCGCCGTCGCTGGCGCGGCGGGCGATGCTACGGATGGAATCGCTCGGCAAACCGTCCTTCGTGCGGAAGATCCGCCAGCCGTCGGCATCGAAATGGAACAGGCCGTCGCCGTCGCTGCCGAGCCAGAACTCCTCGCGGCCTTCGCGCATTTCGTGCAGCAGGGCCCAGACGCCGTTGCCGCGCCGGCCGACCTGGCTGATGGTGCGCCAGGCGCCGACCAGCGGCAGCCGCGCCGCGCCCTGGTCGGAGCCGATCCACACCTGCGGATCGCCGTCGGCGGCGCGTCCCGCGGCCAAGGCCTTCACCGTGCCGTTGTCGAAGCGCGCATGCGCGTCCAGCGGCACCCAACGATCGCCGATGCGGTGCGCCAGGCCGGTGCGCGTGCCGACCCACAGGTGCTGGGGCTGCCCCGGCAGCGATTGCACCAGCAGGCGTTGCAGGAAATTGCTGGGCAGCCCGAGTTCGCTGGCCAGCAGGCGTTGCCACTTTCCGTTCTGCAGCCGCGCCAGGCCGCCGCCGTAGCTGCCCACCCACAGGATCGGGCTGCCGTCGGCGGGATCGGTCCACTGCTCGAGCGAGGTGATCTCGTTGAAGCGCGGTCCGGGTTCGGTCATCTCCACCAGCACGCAGGCCGCCAGGCCCTGGCAGCGCCAGAGGCCCTTGCCGAAGGTCGCCAGCCACAGGCCGTCGCCGTCGCGGCCCGCGCCGGCCTGCAGCAGCACGTCGAAGATCTCGACGTTGCCCAGGGCCGCCGGGAGCATCCAGGCCTGCCATCGCCGGCCGTCCCATTCGTGGACGGTGCCGCGGCCGGTGACGAACAGGCGGTAGCCGCCGGGTTGCACGAAGCTGCGCAGGCGCACGCCGACATCCTGCGGCAGGCCCATCGCGCGGCCGACGTCGTGCCACAGGCCATGCTCGCGCATGTACACGCCATGGCCAGGCACCGACACCCACACGCGCCCATCCGGCGTGGCGGCGATGTCGCCGGTGGCATGCTTCAGCACGCCCTCGGGCCCGGCCTCGGGCACGAAGCGTTGGCTGTTGTAGCGCACCAGCCCGCGCATGGTGCCGAGCCAGACCTGGCCCTGCGGCGTCACCGCCGCCGACACCACGCTGATCGCGGGCAGGCCGTCGCCGGTGTCGAAGTTCTCGGCGGGCAGGAAGCCGATGTCCTCCAGCGCCAGCGTGCGCGGCACCGCGGCGAACGCGCACGACCACACCGTCCCGCACAGGACGGCCGCGGCAAGCCAGAGGCGAGCGGCAAGACGGTGGCGCATGGATGTTCCCCCGCGCCGAGGTTATCGCAAGCGGGGGCGAGACGCGAACCGGTCGCTCAGGCGGGGGGTGCGCCGGGCGCGCGACAGCAGCGCCGCCGCTTGCGCCGACGTGGTAGGCCTGCGCTACGGCGGCGGGACGTTGCAACCATGCAGCCTCCGCAGGCCTGACCTAGGCTTCCCGAAAACGCCGCAGGAGGCAGGCATGCTCGCAGGACGCAGGTTGGTGCTGGCCCTGGCCATCGGCGGGTGCGTGGCTGCTTTCGCGATGCTGGCGCCCGGGCCGGAGGCGGCGCATTCGCCGGCCCGCGGGGCCAGTGGACGGGCCCACGGCGCGCAGACGCCGCCGCTGCGGGCCCACGCGACGATCGGCGGGACGGGACCGGCCGCCAGCACGGCGTATTTCGAGGAGGTCGTCGACGCCATCCCGGACATGAAGCCGATCTACGACCTGCACCCGACGCAGCCGGCGTACGTGAACCTGCTCCCGATCGACCTGACCGCCGATGGACTCGACGACCTGCTGGTCCACATCCATTGGCTGGACTTCGGCGGTCCAGCCAGTTCGGAGCCCTGCTTCAACCGGCTGATCCTTTTCGTCCAGCAACCCAACGGCAAGTTCGCGGACGAAACCGCCACGCGCATCGTCAATACCCCTGACCTGCAAGGCTGCAGTGGCGACCGCACCGTCGCCGACTTCAACGAGGACGGCCGCCCGGACGTCATCTTCGCCCTCAGCCAGGAGAACGGGCGCTACAACGCCGACTACACGACGATGCAGGCGCTCAACGCCGCGCTGGTCTCGCAGCCCGACGGCCGCTATGCGGTGGAGCGCTTCGGCGTGCCGGCCTGGCACGCGTCCGCGTCGCTGGCCTGGGACGCGGACGGCAAGCCGCTCGCCATGTTCGCTTCGTACATGACCGGCCCGGAAGCCTACCGGCGGCTTCCAGGAGGGTGGACGTCGGTCGATCCCGGGATGCCGCTCATGCGCGGCGACCTGAACCTTTACCACCGCCCGGACGGAAGCGCGGGTCCGTCGACGCGCCTGTTGCGCAGCCCCTCGTATCCCAACAACTTCGACATCAATGGCGCCGCCCGCGACGCCCAGGGCGTCTGGCATGAATTCGCCGACAAGCGGATCTTCGAGCACCCGGGCACCGTGCAGTTGCAGAGCTGGGCAGGCACGGTCGGCAGCACGCCCGTGGCCAGGATCCGCAACGAGTATGCCGCCACCGGCGGGTACCTGCGTGCCTGCAGTTGGCGTCCCGTGCCCGGCGCGCCGCCGGTGGGCGTGACGCGGTTCACCGCGGGCGTGATGCCGGTGCCCTACACCGGCCCGTCCCAGCTGGTGCTGGAAAGCGAGCTGATCCCGATCACCGAAATGTGGGGTTTCCGCGTGGAGGAGTCCGGCGTGGAGCTGGCGCCGCTGGACATCGCCGGCGAGGTCACGCGCCAGGTGAACGCCAACAATTTCGGCTGCGGCGACTTCAACGGCGACGGCTACGACGACCTGGCCGTGTACGGATTCAACAATACGGGCATCCCGCTGGTCTACATCAACAATCGCAAGGGCGGGCTGCGCTACATCGGCCCCGCACCGTTCCCGCCTCTGCCGCAGGACTGGGGCGGGCAGGGCGCGGGACTGCTGCACGACTTCAACAATGACGGACTGGCCGATTACCTCAGCTGCCCGTGCAACGCGGTCACTGCGCAGTTCGGCAACGACGTCCACATCTATTACCACCGGGGCCTGAAGCCCTTGCCGAACCTGTCCGTGCCCGGCGGCGCCGTGGGCGCCATCGCCCGGCCGCTGGTCGCGTCTGCGCAGGTCGACTTCTCGCCGCCGCGCGACGACGGGGGACAGCCGATCACCGGCTACACCGTGCGCTCGATTCCGGCCGGCGGCGTGGACGCGCAGGCCGGCTCGCTGGCGACCCGGCACACCGTCACCGGCCTCACCAACGGCGTGGACTACCGTTTCGCCGTGGTCGCCAGCAATGCCTCGGGCGACGGCAACGACTCGCTGTGGACCAATGTCGTCAAGCCGCTGGCGCAAACGGTGTCGATCGGCGCGGCGACGGTGACCGAGGGTAACGCCGGCACGACCACGGCCACGTTCCCGATCACCTTGTCCTCCGCCGCGGGATCCGAAGTCAGCGTGGATGTTTCCACGATGGACGGCACCGCCTTCGCCGGCAGCGACTACGTCGCCAAGACGCAGGCGGTCGCGATTCCGGCAGGCCAGACCGCGGCCAGCTTCCAGGTGACGGTCAACGGCGACACCACGATCGAGAGCAACGAGCGCTTCACGGCCAACCTGCAGAACGCGGTGGGCGCCAACATCGCGCAGGAGCAGGCACCCGGCACGATCGCCAACGACGACCTGGCCTCGCTCGCGATCGCCGACGTGACGGTGGTTGAAGGCAACGCGGGCGAGCGCACCGCGACCTTCACCGTCACGCTATCGCGCTCCATGCCCTCGGCGGTGACCTTCAACGTCGCCACCGGCGCGGGCACGGCGACCGCCGGGGTGGACTACCTGCCGCACATCGCGACGGCGCGCGTGCTCGACGCCGGACGTACCCGCGCGCTCTTCGAGGTGCAGGTGCTCGGCGACGCCACGGTCGAACCCGACGAGACCTTCACCGTGCAGCTGTCGAACGTGCAGGGCGCGCTGGTCGCGGGCGGCACGGCGACGGGCACCATCCAGAACGACGATGCCGCGTCGCTCACGGCGCAGGCGCAGTCCTGGTGGAAGCGCGCCTGGCGGGCCCGGGCGAAGGGCAGGGACTGAACGAGTTCGCGGCCGTGCAGCCCGGGTCGCTGTGGCGGAAACCCCGCACCACCTGCCGGTCGCGCGCAGCCGGGCATGGCCCGCCTTGCCGGCTCAGGGAGGCGACGCGCGCAGCCGGCGCAGCACCAGCCGCGCCAGCCAGAACACCAGGCAAAACAGCAGGCCCATCAGCGCCAGGAAAATGAACAGCGCCAGCCAGGGATGCGCGAACACCAGCGCGAGGGTGCCGACCACGGCCACGTCCTCGCCGGCGGAGGCGGCCCAATTGGACACCGGCTCCGGCGAACCATTGACGATCGCGCGGGTCGCGGTCTTGGTCAGGTGGGTGAGCAGGGCCACGCCGGCGCCGCCCGCCAGCGCCCAGCCGCCGAGCTGGCCGTCGGGCGAGAGCGTGGCCGCGGCGAGGAAGGCGCCCACCGGCACCCGAAGTACCGTCTGCAGCAGGTCGCTGGCGGAATCCACGCCCGGGATTTTGTCGGTGACGAACTCCACCACCGTCAGCACGCCCGCGGTGCCCAGCACCCACGGCGACTGCGCGACCGCCAGCGCCGGCGGCAGGTCCACCCAGCCCAGCATCCCCGCCAGCCCGAGGCCGAACACGGTCAGGTAGGCGCGCACGCCGGCGAGGGCGGCCAGGGTGATGCCGATGGCGAAGAGGTGGGCGTCGGTCATGGCCGAAAAATTAGCACATACTCCGGCCCGGTCCCCCCTGGAGACGGCCATGGCAACCAGCGTTCACGGCGTTGCTTCTCCCGGCGTCGAAGACGCCAGTTTCCATGCCTGGATGGCGGCGGCCTGCGCGCTGGTCGCCTTCGGCGGCTTCGCGCCCACGTACTGGTTGCAGCTGCCGCCCGGCACCTTCGTCGGCGCGCCCTTGCTGCACCTGCATGGCCTGGTGTTTTCGTTGTGGCCGATCTTCCTGTTCAGCCAGGCCCGCCTCGCGGCCCAGGGCCGCTTGCGCCAGCACCGTGCCTGGGGACTGGCGGGCATCGCCATGGCCAGCGCGATGCTCGTGCTCGGCACCGCGGTGGCGATCGGCACGCTCAAGCTGGGCCTGTCGAAAGGTTACGGCGACGCGTCGCGCGCCTTCTTCCTGGTGCCGATGACGGCGCTGGTGCTGTTCGCGGGTTTCGTGACCGCGGCCATCGTGCGGCGCGCCGACCGGGGCTGGCACCAGCGGCTGATGATGCTGGCGACGATCTCGCTGCTGCAGGCCGCGGTCGCGCGCGTGCTCATCCTGATCGCCACCGGTGGCGGGCCGGGCGTGCGCCCGGGGCTGGGAGCGCC
>CBININ010000090.1:0-8402 GCA_966250755.1 uncultured Gammaproteobacteria bacterium
TCGACTCGTCGTGCCGTCGTTCCTGCTGCTTGGCTGCGCCGCCTGCTTCGCAGCCAGCCCGGACGCGGGGTCCCGGGATCCTGCGATCGACGCCGCCCAAGCGTGGTGGCAAGCCTACGCGAACGGCGATTCGGCCGCCGTCGATGCCCATACGGCACCCGGTGCCACCGCCGTCTTCAGCAGCGGCGGCGTGCTCGATCGCGCGGACATCGTGCAGGAAGCGGGCTCGCACACGGCGACGGCGGGATTCTCGCTCGCGTGGTCCGAGGAATCGGTGCGTACGCCTCGCGAGGGACTCGTGATCGTCACAGGACTGTCAACGGAGCGCGCGGGCAACTCGGAAC
The DNA here is from genome assembly GCA_966250755.1 of uncultured Gammaproteobacteria bacterium. Lineage (GTDB taxonomy): Bacteria > Pseudomonadota > Gammaproteobacteria > Xanthomonadales > Xanthomonadaceae > Arenimonas. The sequence goes on from CBININ010000090.1 coordinate 345, forward strand.
AGCAGTTCCGCATCACCACGGTGCTCGACCGCGGCAGCGACGGGCAATGGCGGGTCCTCCACGTCCAAAGTACGCGCGTCGCACGGTTCGCAGCGGCGGTCGACGTGGGCGTTGCCGGTTCGCCCGCCGAGTTTGCCGGGCGCTATCGGACGCCGAAGGGCCGATTCATCACGATGGAGTCGCGCGGCGAATCCCTCTGGATGACCGAGCCGGGCGGCAAGGCCTTCGAGCTCACGCCGATCGGCCCGGGCTTGTTCGAGCCAAAGGGTCGCTCCCCCTTGAACGGGATCCTTCGGCTGGCCTTTGCCCGCGATGCGCAGGGCGAGGTCGCGTCCTTCAGCCGCCTGGTCGAAGGGCGGGTGGACACATTCCCGAAGCAGGATGACCAAGCCGCCTCGCCGCCGAATTGACCGCTAGTCGCGCGGCAACCAGTCCATCGGATCCACCGGCTTGCCGTTGCGGCGGATCTCGAAGTGCAGCATGTCGCGGATGGCGCCGGTGCGGCCCATCTCGGCGATGGTGTCGCCCGACTTCACCCGCGCGCCCTCCGCCACCAGGCGCTTGCGGTTGTGCGCGTAGGCCGAGAGCCACTCGTCGGAGTGCTTGATGATGACCAGCTCGCCGTAACCGACCAGGCCGGCGCCGGAGTACACGACCACGCCGTCCGCGGCCGCCTGGATCGGCTGGCCGGCGCTGCCGGCGATGTTGATGCCCTGCTGGGTGCGATCGCCGGCGACGTAGCGGCCGATGATCTGGCCGCGCGTGGGCCAGCGCCAGGCGGGTGCGGGGCCGGCGGCGGGCGTGGGTAGCGGCACGCTGGGATTGCCGGCGACAGGCGGCCGCGTCGTCGCTGCTGGTGCCGAAGACGGTGTGCGCGGCGCCGAAGCGTTGCTGGAAGGCGGCCGCGTGTTACCCGCAGGCGAGGCTTGGCCCGGCGCCGGCGCACTTGCGACCGTGGGAGAACCTGCGCTTGCCGGGGACGACGGCACGCGCACGGAGGACGCGCTCGAAGGCGGCCGAGCACGAGGCGCGGACGACGCCACCGGCGCCACGCCCGGCCGCAGCCGCAGCCGCTGCCCGATCTCGATGGTGTAGGGATCGGCGATGCCGTTCCATGCCGCCACGTCCTGGTAGCGCAGGCCATAGCGGAAGCTGATGCCGTAGAGGGTCTCGCCGCGGCGCACGACGTGCACGCCGTCGGCCGGCAGCGCTTCGGCCGCCGCCCGCGAGGGCGGCCGCGCCGACGCGCTGCGCGAGGAAGACGCCGGCCGCGACTCGTAGTCGCGGCGCACAACCCGCGAATGCCCGCAGGCCGCCAGCAGCGCCACGCAGGCGCCGATCACCACGCAGCGGGTGGCGAAGCGCAGCTTCATCCGTGTCGAAAATACAGCCAGGCGCCCGCCGCCGCCAGCAAGGCCAGCGCGGCCCAGCCGATCCACTCGATGTGCTTGCGCAGCGCCGCCTCGGCCTTCTCGCCGCCCCAGCGGATCGCCGCAGCGATCAGGTAGACGCGTTTGCCGCGGCCCACCACCATGCAGGCGAGGAAGGGCCCCATCGGCACGCCGACGATGCCCGAGGCCCAGGTGACGATCTTCATCGGGATCACCGGCTGGATCGCGGCCACCAGCAGGGTGCCGTACAGCGCCATCGGATGGTCCTGCATCTGCTGCTGCAGGTTGCCCACCCAGTTGCCGATGCCTTCCTGCAGGTGCGGGCTGAGCAGCGGGCGCACCGCCTCCCAGGCGTAGTGGCCGAGCGCGTAGCCGACCAGCGCGCCGAGGATGGAACCCAGCAGGCTCAGCGTGGCGAAGCGGAAGGCCTTCTTCGGCTGCGCCAGGCACATCGGCGCCTGCATCACCTCGGGCGGCACCGGGAAGATGATGGCCTCGAAGAAACTCAGCACGGCCAGCAGCAGCGGCGCCTTCGGATGGCGCGACCACGCCAGTGCGCGGTCGTAGAGCGGTCCGAACAACTTCATTCAGAGGATCCCCGGCAGGAGGGGCACGAAGGCGACTTTCCCCAGGTTCTCGCGCAGCACGCCCTCGGGGGTCTTGCGGATGCGCAGCAGGTCCTGCATCCCCGGCTCGCCCACCGGCGCCACCAGCGTGCCGCCCTCGCCGAGCTGGTCGAGCAGCGCGGGGTCGAGCATCGAGCCCGCGGCGGTGACCAGGATGGCGTCGAAGGGCGCGTGCTCGGGCCAGCCGAGGCGGCCGTCGTCGTGCTTCGTGCGCAGGTTGAGCCCGAGGTTGCGGAAGCGTCGGCGCGCCACGCGCAGCAGTTCCTCGATGCGCTCGACGGTGTAGACCTCCAGGCCCAGCACCGCGAGCACCGCGGCCTGGTAGCCGGAACCGGTGCCGATCTCCAGCACCCGTTTCGGTGCGCCGTGCTCGATCAGCGCTTCGGTCATGCGCGCGACCACCCAGGGCTGCGAGATGGTCTGGCCGTTGCCGATCGGCAGCGCGGTGTCCTCGTAGGCGCGCGAGGCCAGGGCCTCGTCGATGAACAGGTGGCGCGGCACGGTGCGGATGGCGGTGAGCACGCGCTCGTCCTTGATGCCACCCTCGCTGCGCAGGCGTTCCACCAACCGGTCGCGGGCGCGCTGCGAGGTCATGCCCAGGCCGCTGGCGCCCGGATGGGCGTGGATGCGCGCCATCAGGCCACCCGCTCCATCGAGGCGCTCAGGCCGCCAACCCACTGGGCGACGTTTTCCAGTGCCTGGTAACGGGTCAGGTCGACATGGATGGGCGTGATCGAGATGTAGCCCTGCTGCACGGCGTGGAAGTCGGTGCCGGCGCCGCTGTCCTGCGCAGTGCCGGGCGGGCCGATCCACCAGATGGTGCGGCCGCGCGGATCCTGCTGGCGGATGCAGGGCTCGGCGCGATGGCGGTTGCCGAGGCGGCTGACCTCGTAGCCGCGGATCTCGTGCCAGGGCAAGTCGGGCACGTTGACGTTGAGGATGGTGTCGGCCGGCAGCGGATCGGCCACCAGCCGCGCGCAGATCTCCACCGCCGCGCGCGCCGCCGATTCCCAGTGCAGCGCGTGGTGGTCGCGGGTGGCCAGGGATACCGCGATCGCCGGCAGGCCGAGGCAGCGGCCTTCCATCGCCGCGGCGACGGTGCCGGAGTAGATGACGTCGTCGCCGAGGTTGGCGGTGTTGTTGATGCCGGAGAGCACGATGTCGGGATCCGAATCGAGCATCCCCGACAAGGCCAGGTGCACGCAGTCGGTGGGCGTGCCGGCGACCGACCACACGCCGTCGCCGCGCGGGTGGGCGCGGATCGGCTGGTCGAGCGTCAACGAATTGCTGGCGCCGGAACGGTCGCGGTCGGGGGCCACCACGGTGACCGCATGGCCGGCCTCGCGCAGGGCCTGCGCCAGGTGGCGGATGCCCGGGGCATCCACGCCGTCGTCGTTGCTCACCAGTACGCGCATCGGGCCCTTCCGTCGTGAACTTGAATGATAGCGGATGCCCCCTGCCCCGGCAGCTTGCCTTGCGCGCCGCAGCCGGTAGGCTGGGCGCATGAAGCGGCGGCCACCGACCATCACACCCGAGGACGCGGCCCTGTTCCGTGACGCGATCGGCGAGGTGCGTCCCATCGACGTGCCCGAAACCGCCCTCGAGCGGCCGCGGCCGGCGCCAGAGGCTCGCAAGTTCAAGCTGGACGAGGCCGAGGCACTTCGCGAATCCCAGGCCCTGGGCACGCCGCCGCCCACCGACGGCGCCGAATTGCAGAGCTACCGCCGCCCGCAGGTGGACGAGCGCACGCTGCGCCAGCTCAAGCGCGGCGAGTTCAGCATCCAGGACGAGATCGACCTGCACCACCTGCGCGCTGGCGAGGCGGAGGGCGTGCTCAAGCGCTTCCTCAACGAGGCGCGCCACGGCTTCCATCCCTGCGTGCGGATCGTGCACGGCAAGGGCCTGCGCTCCGAGGGCGCGCCGGTGCTCAAGATGCTGGTGGACCGGGTGCTGCGGCAGCGCGGCGACGTGCTGGCCTTCGCAAGCGCGCCGCCGGCGCAAGGGGGCGCCGGCGCGGTACTGGTGCTTCTCGACAACCGTTGACCCTTCGCCGTACGGAGAACCCATGCGCCACGCCGCCCTCCTCGCCTGCCTGCTTCTTTCGTCTGCGCTGCCGGCCGCCGCGGCTCCCGGCGACCACCCTGCCGACGAGGCCGCTATCAAGGCGCTGTCCGTGGCCTGGGCCGCGGCGATCGAGGGAAAGGACCGGCGGCGGCTCGAATCGATCCTGGCGGAGGATTTCATCCTCACCGTGCCCGGTAATCCGCGGGACCGGGAGATCGATCGCGCGACCTGGCTGCAGAACGCGATCGGCAAGGATTGGAGCGGCTTCCGCTACGAGAACCACCTGGTGCGCGTGCAAGGCACGCATGCGGTCTCCACCGCGCACCTGCGGTTCCACCTCTCGCCCATCCCGTTCGAGATGGACTCGGGCATCGTGGACCTTTGGGAGAAGCGCGACGGGCGCTGGCAGGCGACCGCGCGCATGCTCGGCGAGTCCCAGGTCCAGTCGCGGATCACCTTCGTGTTCGGGGTGGTCGCCAGCGCCCTCGCCCTGGTGCTGTGGCGTCTGGTGCGGCGGGTGATGCGCCGACGCGCCTGATCAGGCGTCCAGCGTCCCGAGTTCGGCCAGCAGTTCGGTGGCGTAAGCGCCGGGCGGCAGTTGGAAGTCGAGCTCGAGGGCCCGATCGGCCAGCCATCGCCACGTCAATTCGCCGACGCGCACGCGCAAGGCGCGCCGCTCCTGCTTGAGGCCGGCGCCTTCCAGGCCCGTGCACAGGTCCTCGAAGGCCGTGGCAACCTCCTGTTCGAGCGCGCGGCAGGCGTCGGTGCAACGCGATTCGCCGAGTCCCCAGAGCGGGCCGGTGGGATGGATGTCCTGCGCCTCGCAGCGCGCGCGCAGGGTCTCGTCCATCGGCTGCGGCCCGAACACGCTGTGGGTGCCGTCGAGCATCCACACCTCGCCCTCGCGCCCGCGGTTCCATTCCCCGGCGGCGATCCGCGCGGCCAGCACGGCGTTGAAGATCGCCGAGCGCGCGGCCGACAGGTAGATCGAGCGCTGCTCGCGCTTGACCCGCGCGCCGGCGAACATCCGCCGTGCGGCGGCGACGTTGTCGCCCTCGCGGCCGAAGCGCTGCTCGCCGAAGTAGTTGGGCAGGCCCCGTGCGGCGATCGCCTGCAGGCGCGCAGCGACGGCGTCGCGGTCGCCGCTGGCCTCGCGCAGGACGAGCACGAAACGGTTGCCCTCCAGCGCGCCGCGCGAGAGCTTGCGGTTATGCCAGGCCGCGTGCAGCACGTGGAAGTCCTCGGCCTCCAGCGCGGCGAGATCGGGCGACGTGCGCCTGGGCAGGTGCACGCTGAAGCGCTGGCGCGTGCGCGCGTTGCGGTCCTTCAGCCCGGCGTAGCCGATGCCCATCTCCGGGATGCCGGCCCAGGCCGCCAGCCTGCGCGCGGCGAAGGCGGTGTTCATGCCGGTCTTCTCGACGGTGAGCAGCAGGTGCTCGCCTTCGCCGGTCGGCTCGAAGGAAGCCAGCTCCTCGACCAGGAAATCGGCCGGCGCGGCCTTGTAGCGCGCCCTCATCACCGGCGCGCCGTGCGCGCGCGGCAAGTCGGCGCTCACGCGCGTTCCAGCAGGACCACGGCCTGCGCCGCGATGCCCTCGCCGCGGCCGGTGAAGCCGAGCTTCTCGGTGGTGGTGGCCTTGATGCTGATCCGCCCGACCTCGCAGGCCAGGTCCGCGGCCAGGTTCACCCGCATCGCCGGCGCATGCGGGCCGATCCGGGGCTGCTCGCAGACGATCGTGACGTCGGCGTTGCCCATCGTGTAGCCGTGCTCGCGCATCTGCGCGGCGCAATGGCGCAGGAAGGCGCGGCTGTCGGCGCCCTTCCATTGGGGGTCGCTGGGCGGGAAGTGCTTGCCGATGTCGCCCAGCGCCAGCGCGCCGAGCATGGCGTCGCAGAGCGCGTGGATCACCACGTCGCCGTCCGAATGCGCCAGCAGGCCGCGCTCGAAGGGAATGCGCACGCCGCCGAGCACGACGTGGTCGCCCTCGCCGAAGGCATGCACGTCGAAACCGCTGCCGATCCGCATCACGTCCCCCCTCAGGCGCCGCGGCGCAGGATGAATTCGGCCAGCGCCAGGTCCGCCGGCGTGGTGACCTTGATGTTGTCTTCCGAACCCTCGACCAGCTTCGGCTTCAGGCCGAGGCGCTCCATCGCCATCGCCTCGTCGGTGACCTTGGCGCCCACGCGCATCGCAGCCTGCAAGGCGCGGGTGAGCCCGCCGCGGCGGAACATCTGCGGGGTCAGCGCGCGCCAGAGTTGCTCGCGCGGTTCGGTCATGGTGCTGCGGCCTTCCTCGTTGGCGCGCTTGAGCGTGTCGCGCACCGGCGCCGCCAGGATCGCGCCGATGGGATCCGTCAGTCCGATCGCGAACAGCTTGCTCAGGTCCACCGCGCGCAGGCAGGGCCGCGCGGCGTCGTGCACCAGCACGAACTGGTCCTCGCTCACGGTCGCCGGCAGGGCCTGCAACGCGGCCAGCACCGAGTCGGCGCGTTCGACGCCGCCCTGGCAGGTGTAGATCGGCTTGCCTTCCATCTCGCGCCAGCCGGCCCAGAACGGATCGTCCGGCGACAACGCCACCATCACCGCGTCCACTTCCGGATGCCCGAGCAGCGCGCGCAGGCTGTGCTCGATCAGCGTCAGGCCGAGGATCTGCTGGTACTGCTTGGGCGTGCCGGAACCGAAGCGCGTGCCGCGGCCCGCGGCGGGAACGATGGCCCAGCTCATTCGGTCGGCTCCGCGTCGGGCGCGCCGGCTTCGCCGCGCTGGGCGTCCTTGCGCTCGGGGGCGATGCCGGTGGGCGGCATGATGCCGGGCGTGCCGGCGGGCGGCGCGCCCGGCTCCGGGTTGGCGGCCGGCGGCGTGTTCGGTTCGACCACGCGGTAGAAAGTCTCGCCAGGCTTGACCATGCCCAGCTCGCTGCGCGCGCGCTCCTCCACCGCGGTCTCGCCGGACTTGAGGTCCTCGACCTCGGCGCTGAGCGCGTCGTTGCGCTGCTGCAGGCGCGCGTTCTCGATCTTCTGCGCTTCCACGGTGGCGCGCAGCGCCTGCGCCTCGCGCCAGCCGCCGGCGCCGAACCAGAGCTTGGCCTGCAGGCCGCCCAGCAGCACGAGCAGCAGCAGGACCGGCCACCAGCGGCGCAGGGCGGCCTTCACCTCAGCGCGACAGGCTCACGAAGGCAGCGCGGCCGGCGTAGCGCGCCCTCGCGCCCAGTGCCTCTTCGATCCGCAGCAACTGGTTGTACTTGGCGACGCGGTCACTGCGGCAGAGCGAGCCGGTCTTGATCTGGGTGGCGGTGGTGGCCACCGCGATGTCCGCGATGGTCGTGTCCTCGGTCTCGCCCGAGCGGTGCGAGACGATGGCCGCGTACTTCGCGGCATCGGCCATGGCGATGGCTTCCAGGGTCTCGGTCAGGGTGCCGATCTGGTTGACCTTGATCAGGATCGCGTTGGCCACGCCCTTGTTGATTCCTTCCGCGAAGATCCGGGGGTTGGTGACGAACAGGTCGTCGCCCACCAGCTGCACGTTGCCGCCGATGCGCTCGGTCAGCAGCTTCCAGCCGCTCCAGTCGTCCTCGGCCATGCCGTCCTCGATGGTCACGATCGGGTACTTGCGCGCCCAGTCGGCCAGGAAGTCAACGAACTGCTCGGACGTCAGGCGCTTGCCCTCGCCGACGAGGTTGTACTTGCCGTTCTCGAAGAATTCGGTGCTGGCCACGTCCAGGCCCAGCAGCACATCCTCGCCGGCGGCATAGCCGGCCTTGTTGATCGCCTCGAGGATCACCTCGATGGCTTCCTCGTTCGAGCGCAAGTCCGGCGCGAAGCCGCCCTCGTCGCCGACCGCCGTGCCCAGGCCGCGGCCCTTGAGCACCGCCTTGAGCGAATGGAAGACTTCTGTCCCGCAACGCAGCGCCTCGGCGAAGCTGTCCATGCCCACCGGCAGCACCATGAACTCCTGCATGTCGACGTTGTTGTCGGCATG